>NZ_JAAGPM010000147.1:0-18657 GCF_017104865.1 Burkholderia sp. Ac-20349 | reverse complement strand
CGTGTGCTCTTCCGATCTGGCGGCCGGCAACGAGGGCCCGGCCATCGGCACGGCCGCGCCGAAGGCGGCCGCACGACCGGGGCCGGGAGCCGGGGCGGGCGACGGCGGCGACCGTCTCGGGCTGACGATGCATGCGCTGAGCGACGACGAACGCCGTTCGACGGGGCTCGCGGTCGGGATGATGGTGGATGCGGTGCACGGCCCGGCAGCCAGCGCGGGGATCCAGCCGGGCGATGTCGTGCTGGAGCTCAACGACAAGCTGCTCGAGACGCCCGACGACGTGCAGTCGCTCGAAGCGACCGGCGGCAGCGTGATCGCGGTGCTGATCCAGCGCAACAACGCACGGAAGTTCGTGTCGGTGCGTGCGCGTTAGGGCGTTGACGCGTCCGGTATCGTCCGCCTACCATCGTCCGATATCGCAGGTAGTCAGCCAGGCATTCAGGAGCCATCCGGCATGAAAACAGCACGCTTCATCGTAGTAGTCAGCAGGCGCAGGGTCCGGTAGCGGCACCGCGCCGGCACCCATGCGCCCCCGACTTGTTCGGGGGCTTTTTTTTTGCATTGCGCACGGCCGGGCGGCACGTGCGCGGAGGGCATCCGCTTGCAATCGAACCTGCCGATCGCTTCCGAACGGGCGTCGCCGAGATACGCGACGCTGATCCTGCTGTGCGCGTGCTCGGTATTGCCGCTGAGTCTGTTCCTGCCGTCGCTGCCGGCGATCGCGCACGACCTGCGCGCCGACTACGCACTCGTCGCGCTGTCGCTCGGCGGTTACGCGGCGGTGGCCGCGTCGCTCGAGTGTGTAATGGGGCCGCTGTCGGACCGGTTCGGGCGGCGGCCGGTCGTGCTGGCGAGCGTCGGTGTGTTCGCGCTCGGCTCGCTCGGCTGCGCGATGGCGACCGATATTCGCGCGTTTCTGGCATGCAGGCTGATGCAGGCGGCGATCACGTCGGTCTATCCCGTGTCGATGGCGACGATCCGGGACACCGGGGGCGGTACGCGCGCGGCGAGCCGGATCGGCTATGCGGCGATGGCGGCGGCGTTCGCGCCGATGCTCGGCCCGACGCTCGGCGGCGCGCTCGATCAGACCTTGGGCTGGCGTGCGAGCTTCTGGCTGCTCGGCGCGGCGGGCATCGCGCTGTTCGTCTGGTGTGCGTTCGATCTCGTCGAAACCCATGCGAACCGGTCGTCGAGCCTCGGGCAGCAGCTTCGCGCGTATCCGGCGCTGCTTCGTGCGCGCCGCTTCTGGGCGTATGCGCTCTGTATGGCGTTTTCGACCGGCTCGTTCTACGCGTTCCTGGCTGGCGCGCCGCTCGCCGCGCAAACGGTGTTCGGTATCGCGCCTGCGGAGATCGGCTTCTACATGGGAACCATCACGGCCGGCTTCGTGTGCGGCAGCTTCCTGGCCGCGCGTTACGCGCGCCGCTACGCAATGGCCACGACGATCCTGTGCGGACGGGTCGTCGCGTGCGCAGGGCCGCTGATCGGCCTCGCGCTGATGTTCGGCGGCGCGACGCAGGCGATCGCATGGTTCGGGCCGTGCGTGCTGGTCGGCATCGGCAACGGGCTGACCAATCCCGGTGCGCATGCCGGCGCGGTGTCGGTGCGCCCGGAACTGGCAGGCAGCGCGTCCGGGCTGGCCGGCGCGATGACGATCGCCGGTGGTGCCGCGCTTTCGTCGTTGACGGGCGCGGTGCTGACGGCCGGCAACGCGGGCTATGCGCCGCTGGCGATGATGCTGCTGTCGGCCGCGATCTCGCTGGCGGCGGCCGTCTGCGTGCGGGTGTTCGACGCGCGGGACGTTGGGCGGTGAACGCAGGCGTGGTATCGCGCTGCGTGGAACCGGGGGCTGGTGTGGGCGCTGCTACCGTGTCGCGGGCGATTGGCGGACAATCGGCCGGATACCGGGAGACGACGAACCCGCCGCGCACCGAGTGCTCCCCGGCGCGCGAAGGGCGACAGGACGAGGATGGGATGAGCGATTTTTCTGATTTCCAGCGGGAAATTGCCGACGCCGCGCGAGCGACATACCGGGCGCTGCGGGCGCAGCACCCGGACGAGCATTTCTACGCGTTCGCGCTGTACACCGACAGCGGCGCGATGACGGTGGTGCCGGCGGCCAATTCGGTCGAGGGGTTGCGCCGGATCCGCGAGCAACAGGCCGTTCCGGACGACGACCCGTGGTATGCGTGGGGCTTTTCCGAATGGGCGTATGCGGCGGCGGAAGCGTCGCCATTCAATGCGATCTGCGGCAAGCTTGCCGATGACCTGCTGAGCCCGCAGTTTGTCCGGTCGAGGTTCTCGGAATTTTCGCGACAACTGCACGCCGAGATGATCGGGGCGTTGCGCCTGCTCGACCGCGAAGGCCTGTTCGGCACGGGCGACGAAAGGGCGGCGATCACGCTGTTCGTGTCGATCAGCGACGACGACGCTGCCGAGGCGCTCGAAAACGAATCGGCGAAGGCGCTGAATCCGCCGGCCGTCGTCGACGCATTCCTGCGCCGCTACGACTGACGGCTGACGGCCATCGGATATCGCACGGCAGCCCGGGACGGGCGGCCGCCATGCGTGCAGCGTTAGTTACGGCTTACGGCTTCGCGCCCACGACGAACTCGAACGTCGCGACGCCGTCGACGCCGCCCGTGACGCGGTCACCGGGCTGCAGCGCGCCGACGCCGGCCGGCGTACCGGTGAAGATCAGGTCGCCGGCCTTCAGCGCGACCGAGCGCGACACATACGCGATGACGTCGGGCACGGCCCAGATCATGTCGGCCAGGTCGCCTTGCTGGCGCGTTTCACCGTTGACCGCGAGCCAGATGCGGCCCGTCGCCGGGTGGCCGGTGGCCGACGCCGCGCGCAGCGCGGTCACGGGGCCCGATGCGTCGAAGCCCTTCGCCCAGTCCCACGGACGGCTCAGCTTCTTCGCTTCGGCCTGCAGGTCGCGGCGCGTGAGGTCGACGCCGACGCCGTAGCCCCATACGTGCGACAGCGCGTCGGCCGGGTCGATCGACTGGCCGTCCTTGCCGATCGCGACGACCAGCTCGATTTCGTGATGAAGGTCGTTCGTCAGCGGCGGATAGGCGACGGTGCCGCTGGCCGGGACGATCGCGTCGGCCGGCTTCGTGAAGAAGAACGGCGGCTCGCGGTCGGGATCGGCGCCCATTTCGCGCGCGTGGTCGGCGTAGTTGCGGCCGACGCAGAAGACGCGGCGCACCGGAAAGCGCGCGGACGACTGTTCGACTTCGACGGAAGGACGCTCGGCAGCGTCGATGACATATTCGGACATCGGATGGCCTCGTTCGGTGAGAAGACGGATGCGGCGCCCGTGCGGCGCACGGGCCGGCATGCGTGCAACGATACCCGACGCCCGTGCGGCCGGATGCGACGCAACTGCGTTTTACCGGGACAAAACTACGCGTCGGCGGTTGCCGGTGCGTCGTCGCCGTCCGGCAGCGCGGCATTCGCGTCGCGGTACGCCTTCGGCGACACGCCGACCCGCGCGCGGAAACGCCGCGCGAAATACCCTTCGTCGCGGAAGCCGACCGAGCGCGCGATGTCCGCGATGCGCCGGCTCGTGTGCGCCAGCAGCGACTGCGCGAGCGCAATCCGGCGCTCGGTCACGAGATCGGTGAAGGTGCTGCCGGTTTCCTTGCGGACCAGGTGCGCGAGGTAGTTGGGCGACAGGAACGCGGCCTCGGCGGTCGCGGCGAGCGTCAGGTCCTCGCGGGTCAGGTTGGCGCGCACGTGCCGCAGCACGCGCGCGAGCGCGTCGCGCCGGCCCGCGCGCTGGGCGCCGCGCTGTGCGAGCTTGTCGAGCGCACCCGCGTACTGCGTGCAGACGAGCCCGATCAGTTGCAGCAGGTAGCCGCGCAGCAACGTGGTCGAGCCGAACGTGCGCACGCGATCGGTGTCGAGCATGCACAGCGCGAGGCGGCGCGCTTCGTCGTAGGTGTCGCCGGTCAGGATGAAGTCGAGATGTTCCTGAAAGCGGAACGGCGTCAGCTCGGGAAAGCGGTGCGCGGGCACGTCCTCGAGATCGAGCGGGTCGACGTCGAGATCGGCGCGCAGGAACGCCTGGCTGAAGTTGATCACGATGAAGTGCGCGCCTTCCGGATGCGGGATCAGGTGCTCGCCGTGCGGCAGCACGAACGCGAGCGCGCCGCGCGGAAACGGCCGCGTGACGCCGCCGATCCGCTGCTCGGTGTCGCCGCCGAGATTGAACTGGATCTGGAAATACGCGTGCCGGTGCGGCTCGGTGATCGCCTGGCGCGACGCCTGGTCGCGGATGTAGAAGTCGAGCCGGTCGCTGCGTTCGGGCATCCCGTACAGGCGCGGCGGGGCGGTGGAGGGCATGAAGGATTCTGCTGTTCGTGACGCGGTTGAGCCGCGATGGTACAGCGAACCGGGCGGGACCGGAATGTGCGGGGGAAATCAATGAGCAAACCGACGCGCGAACGGGCAAACTGCCACACGTTGGGTTCAAATACACGACATCCCCGCACTGACGATGTCACTTGGCTCAGCAGGCCGTTCACGCAGTGAGATAAGGCAACGGGGATATCCGTCAGGCGTCGTTGTACCAGACCGGAAATCCGACCCGTGCTCTGGAGGTATGGCATCACCAACGAGAGGTGATACATGAAGAAAATCGAGGTGGCAGACTTTGTGATCCGCTTGCTGACGCTCGCAGCAATCGTTGGGGGTGGAGCGTGGGCATGGTATCAATATACCGAAGGTGGTGCGACCGACTGGCAAAACAACATCACTCTCAAAACAGAGGTGTTGCCATACCACGATGATTTGCGGTTGCTGGTCGTGCACGTCCAATCAAAGAACCCTCGCCCTAACAAATTCGAATTGACGGATAGCAAACACGATTCCTTCGAGCTACGAGTGCGGCGCCTCGTGCCCGATGCGAAGGCCGGGAACGTTTTCCATGAGGACGAAGGCGACTTGATTGCAAGCGCCGACCTTCTGAAGCTTGCAGGTGGCGACTATGAATTTCTGCCTCAGGCCGAAATGGACGATATGCAGACTATTGTCGTGAAAGCCAACACATGGCTATCGGTTATCGCTGAAATGAAGCTTCACACCGGAACGCAAAACAAACACGGTCAACGAGATGTTGACGAAAACTCAACATCTGCCGTTGTCTATATCCCGAAGTGATGGAGGTCGGCCGCGCATGATAATGTAATGGGGGCTGCATCGTGAATCAGACACACTGACAGTTTATTTAAAATTGTAGTCACCGAGGTAAAGGATTGCCGTCACTGCTAGGATGCCGATGCTCCATAGTGCCCACTTTCTAATCGGCCACCGTTTCCACGCAATCCCGTTGAGCGCGCAGAAAGCGATCGCGGGGCCGAAGAAATACGAAATCAATATCGGTGCCACCCACCAGGGGCTCGGGCATTTGCCGAGCTCATGACAGCCTGTCGCAATGTGGTTAGGCCTGGCCGATTGAATGTGGCTAAATGTATAGATGAATGTCCATGTGACGGCTAATCCGAACAGCAAGCCGCATAGCGATATCGCAAATCGTCTCACTTGATTTCCCAAAATAGAATTTGCTTCGATCCGCCAAGATCGGAATACGATGCGTCGGGCAATATGGTCGCTCCCTGGCGAACGGATCTGGCGCCTAAATAACGTCCCCATGTCGCGAATCCACCCCAAAAGCCATTGACGGTCAAGCGCGATCCGTTCCATAGATCAATGTGCCCGCCGCTTGCGTTCTCCGAAGATTCGTTGCCGCGTGTCCAATACCTGGAGAACTGGATGATACCGGTACGGTCCTTGACCTTCGACTCCCAATCCACCCCGGTGATGTCCTCGGCTCTCGGGAGACCGGCAAACGGTTGTAGCTGCAACCACGCGCCCAGCTCGTCGGCGCGCGTTGCGGTAGGTTTGCCATCAAGAAAAATTCGACCGATAGTCTTTGTGCCTTGCATCGGCTTGACGTTCTTTGCGTTGAACGATTTCATTCCTACGCCAACGCGGTGTAGCGTAACGCTGAGGCGGATTGCGCATTGATTTGTGTAAGAAGGGTCTTTGTAAGGATTGCCGGATGGAAAATTGTCCCAGAGCTCTTGGAATGTGATGCCGGCTAATGGCACTTCTTTCACTGAACCGCGTGTATTGGTCGAGCGAACTTTTGTTGGTTCCGTGTGCGGCATGAACTATTCCCCGTTTTGCTTCGCAAGAGCGTCGTCGCCCCAATGAACGATATAGTCAGTTGCCTCATCGCCGGTATGGGTGCGAGGTAACTGGCCGCTTGCATCAAGACGCCCAAAGTGCACACGACCATCGGTTGTCTCGATGTAGTAGGGCAACCCTGCCGTCGCATTCTTGGTTGCTCTTACCTGTTCATCGAACGCGCCTTTCGTGATCGAGGCAACGCCGCCAGTCGTTGTGCGACTCGAAACGACTTCCCCTAGACCTTTTAGTCCGTCGCTACACCATGCATCGCCGGCAAGCAATGCCGTGATACGTGGCGGCATCGAACAGCCGCACAGAACGATATCGTCGTCTAGCGCGACCTCTCCCCGAAACTTCAGGCGATACGGTCCGCCCGCCTTTGCAATGGTGCCGGTGCTTTGACATGCGGTGCAGAACGCACTGCCGCCAATCAGGGCTGCTTGGTGGCCGTGTACCAGAAACAGCGGCCCGCCGTATGGGCTAATGGTTCCGCCGCTTGAAAGCTTGTCGCCAACAACCGCAATTCGTCTATTCACTGTTTGGCCCTCTCGAAAGGCAACAATCGTAGCGGCGATTCGCAAGAGATCATCTCGAAATTATTCGGGTGGCCTGAGGTTCACCGTTTCAACGGAAATATGTTTTGGAGAACGATATATTTATAATTTAGATGTTTATCGATAGTCACTCGGGGGAGGCGTTATTCGATCCCGTGTTATTGACGGACTGCGTCACGGCATCATGCCTGAGCGCTGATTAGCTTTTGCCGAAGCCCTTCTTTCTATCGTCGCCACTAACTGCGTCGTACGCTTTGAGCGATATTGGGGGACTCCGGTAGATTGCGTGAGTGGGCTACCGCTCTTTCCGGGAGAAAGACAGTAACGAATTCGGTCGAGCCGGGAGGCGGTCGGTGTCTGGCGAGCTTGGAAAGAGAGTCTCGTCGTTTATTTCGGCCTCGACCCGGCTATCGGCAATGAAGGAGATTCCGAGGCGGGCAACACTGGAAATGAATCGGTGCGTTGCCGCTGCCGTGTTGCTTCGGGACCGATGGATTGCGCTTATGCGTCGGGATAGAAACCGAGGTAACGATAGGCCGAATCGCCCCCACTATTTGCCGCGAGTTGTGGTGACGCGCTGACCGATGCGAGCGCATCGGCCGTCGCGATGCGGTTGGTCAACAGTGTCCACTTTCCGGTTTCGACGTCGCCGGTTACCTCAGCCGCCCGCAATTCCGTCAGCGCCGCGAGCAGCGTGGCGGCCGGCGGCGCATGGACGGCGAACCCTTCGTTGGCTACCGCCGCCGTATCGATCCCCAATGCCGCGCAAAGCCGTGCCCGCAGCGGCGTCTCGGCTTCGCTCGCTGCACGCGAGCGCGCGATGTTCTCGCGGGTCGCCGCGTCGATGATCGTGCCGCCGCGGACGAACGGTGCCCGCTGCCATGCGTCGGGCGTGCATTGCTTGCCGCCCGGCACCAGCGGCACGAACGGATTCACTTCGGCCGGATAAATCCGGCACACGAGCGGGCGCGCGTCGTAGATCGCGCAGCGCAGGTCGTCGAGCAGGTTCGGGCACGGCCCGGCATGGGTCGCGGTGAGCATGACCGTGATGCGGACGGGCAGCGAGCCGCTGAGCGCGGCGGTCGAGCGCACGCGCTTGTACGCGGCGAACGCGTTGTCGGGCTCTGGTTCGACGAGCCACGGCATCGCATCGCACAGCAGCTCCACGTGGCCGCCGCGCTGCAGCCACGCAATGGCCTCGTCGATCGTCAGCGGAATGCGCAGGTCGCGGCAGCATCCGCCGCAGCCGTTGCAGGCAAAGTCGAGGTCGGTGGGGGGCGTTCATGCTTGATTCGATACGGATTACGGGGGTGTCGCGAGGCGTCGCGACATGTCGGTGGATTCTTTATGGGGCAACCAGCGGCGCGACCCGGCGCCGCAGCTCGGGCACGACCTCGGCGTCGAACCACGGGTGGTGCTTGAACCACGCCTGGTTGCGCGGCGACGGATGCGGCAGCGGCAGCACGTCGGGGCCATAGTCGCGCCAGGCGTGCACGGTGTCGGTCAGCGTGGCCTTGCGCGTGTCGCGCAGGAAATGCCGCTGCGCATACTGGCCGATCAGCAGCGTGAGCCGGATCGACGGCAACTCGGCGAGCAACCGGTCGATCCACAGTGGCGCGCATTCGGGGCGTGGCGGGTTGTCGCCGCTTGCGCCACGGCCCGGGTAGCAGAAGCCCATCGGCACGATCGCGAAGCGCGTCTCGTCGTAGAACGTGTCGGCGTCGACGTCGAGCCAGCCGCGCAGCCGCTTGCCGCTCGCGTCGTCCCACGGGATCCCGCTCGCATGGACACGTGCGCCCGGCGCCTGCCCGACGATCAGGATCCGCGCGTCGCGATGGGCACGCACGACCGGGCGCGGGCCGAGCGGCAGGTCGGCTTCGCAGACACGGCACGCGCGGATTTCAGTGAGCAGCACGTCGAGCGGCGCGCGCGTGGGTTTCGGCATCGATTCTGAGCGGGGACGGAGTGGTCATGCGGCGTCGCCCGGGGGCGCGTGCCGGGCGCCGACAGGCGACCCGGACAAGCAGGGCGCGGGCGCGCGCACCGCCGGCATCACGCGGCACGCATCACGCCCGCGACGGGCCCGCTGCGCCGCTTTCGGCGACCGCAGCATCATACAACGCGGTTTGCGCGATCGCGCGGGCGATCCCCGCGTCGTCGTGCGAACCGTCGAGCATGCCCCAGCGCCGGTACTGGGACAGGAACCACTCGCCTTCGCGCGGATCGGGGCGGTTCACGGTGCCGCCGTCGTGGAAGCGGATCGGCAGCGGCGGTACGGCGAATGGCCCCGAGCCGTAGTCGCCGAGCAGGCGCGGCGCGATCAGCCGGGCCGGCACGCCGAGCGCGTCGGGCGACGCAAGCCAGTCGGCCGCCTCGCGACGGTGCGCGGCGCTGTCGAGCCACGCGCAGGCATCGACGAGCGTGCGGATCAGCGCGCGGGCCGTGGCCGGGTACAGCGCGACGAAATCGCGCCGGGTCGCGAGCACTTTCTCCGGATGATCGGGCCAGATCTCGCTCGTGACGGCGACGGTTCGTCCCGCGCCGCAGGCGTCGGCCACCGCATGCCACGGCTCGCCGGCGCAGAACCCGTCGAGCTCGCCGCCGGCCAGCGCGGCCACCATCTCGGGCGGCGGGATCACGACGCTGCGCACGTCGCGCAGCGGATCGACGTCGTGCGACGCGAGCCAGTGGTTCAGCCACATCGCGTGCGTGCCGGTCGGGAAGGTCTGCGCGAGGAGCGGCTTGCGGCCGAGCGTCGCGAACGCATCGCGCACGCTGCCGCTGTCGCGGTACGCGTCGGCGAGACCGCGCGACAACGAGATCGCCTGGCCGTTGCGGTTCAGCACCATCAGCGCGGCCATGTCGGCCTGCGGGCCGCCGATCCCGAGCTGCAGCCCGCAGACGAGCCCGTACAGCGCATGCGCGGCGTCGAGCTCGCCGCTCAGCAACTTGTCGCGCACGGTGGCCCACGACGGCTGGCGGCTGAGTTCGAGCGTGAGGCCGTGCCGCGCGCCGAGGTTCAGGCGCTGTGCGACGATCAGCGGGGCCGCATCGCTCAGCGCGACGAACCCGAGGCGAAGATGCGCGCGTTCCGGCGCGACGGGAAGTGAAGTATCCATGGCAGTCATGACTGGGGTGACGCGTCGAGCAGTTGCCGCGCGACGTCGACGATGCGCAGGCCCTGATCCATCGCGCGCTTGCGCAGCGCCGCGTACGCGTCGTGTTCGGACAGCTTGCGCTGGTCCATCAGCAGGCGCTTCGCACGGTCGATCAGCTTGCGCTCCGCGAGTTCGCGCTCGACGTCGGCAAGCCGGCGGCGCAGCGCATCGTCGTGGGAGAAGCGGGCGAGCGCGACTTCGAGGATCGGCGCAAGGCGCTCGGCCGACAATCCTTCGACGAGATACGCGCTGACGCCCGCGCCGACCGCCGCGCGGATCAGCGACTGGTTCGCATCGTGGCTGAACATCAGCACGGGGCGCGGCGCGGTGGCGTGCATCACCGCAAGCTGCTCGAGCGTGTCGCGCGACGGCGAATCGGTATCGATGATCACGACGTCGGGATGCTGCTCCTCGACGGCGGCCGGCAGGCGCGCGGGCGTCGCGACGTCGTTCAGCATTTCGTAGCCGAGGTGCGCGAGCGCGTCGCCGAGCTCGCCGATCGGCTTGTCGGTATCGGTGACGAGCAGCACGCGCAGGCGGGCGGAAGAAGCAGGCGTACTCATGACGCGAACGGCGGCGGCGAAATCGTGGCGCGATGCACGGATCGGGGGCGGTGGCCCCGCACAGACATCGTGTCGGTGCCGGGCGCGATGGCCCGGCGGCCGGTGCCGCTGTCTTCATGATAGGTGGGCGGCCGGTGCCGCGTGGTGTCGCGCATGCTACGCAGCCCGGGACAAGGCCGTTTCGAGCGCGGCGCCCGCATCCGGCACGTGCTGCGCGGCCGCTTCGCCGATCGCACCGCCGACGAGGATCACGGCCGGGCTACCGAGCCGCGCTTCGTCGATGCCGCGCGCGAGATGGCCGAGCGTGCCGGTCCAGCGGCGTTCGTCGGGCGTGCCGGCCCATTGCACGGCGGCTGCCGGCGTCGAGGGCGGCAGCGCGGCGAGCAGGCCGGCGGCGATGCTGTCGACGCGGCTCATCCCCATGTAGATCGCGAGCGTGGTGCCGGTCGCCGCGAGACGCGCCCAGTCGGGCTCGCCGTGGTCCTGACGGTGCGCGGTGACGAACGTGACGCCGTGGCAATGCTCGCGATGCGTGAGCGAGATGCCGAGGCTGGCGGCGGCCGCGAAGCCCGACGAGATGCCGTTGACGATCTCGACCGGAATCGCGGCGGCGCGCAGCGTCGCGAGTTCTTCGCCGGCACGCCCGAACAGCAGCGCATCGCCGCCTTTCACGCGCACCACGTGCGCGCCGCGCAGCGCGTAGCGGCGCATCAGCTTTTCGATGAATGCCTGCGGCGTGGAGCGGCAGCCGCCGCGCTTGCCGACGCGGATCACGCGTGCCTGCGGCGCGAGTTCGACGATGCCGGGCGCGACCAGATCGTCGAGCAGCAGCACGTCGGCGGCGGCCAGCGCCTTCGCGGCCTTCAGCGTGAGGAGATCGGGATCGCCGGGGCCGGCGCCCAGCAGCGTGACTTTGCCTGTCGTCATGTCGTGTTCCTGTGCCGCCTGCATGCGGCGGTCGATAGCGCGTTGTCTGCGCGGCGGCGGCGGGCGGTCGAAACGCACCGGCATCCGGCCGTGCCGCGCACGGAGGGACACCGTTGTCCTGATCGGCCCGTCGGTAGGACGGGCATGGTTTGCGGGGACTGCCCACCGGCGCCGTTGCCGGTGTCATGCATCGAGTTCAGCAATATCCGGGCCAACCGGCATGGCACGTCGTGCCGGCACGGCGGGAAGAGGGTGCATCGCGCCGTGCGATGGCCCCGTGTGCCGATGCAGCCGCCGCGCGCGGGCAGCCGCAATGCCGCATCGGCGTGCATCGTGCCCCGTCAGCGCGCACCGCGATGTCGCACGGCGACAGTGCTGCAGCGCACCACATCTGTGCCTCGCTGCATCACGGCGCATCGTGTGCCGCGGGTCGCCGCGCGTTGCGCGACCCCCGCGGAGCCTTGCTCGACGGGGCTGCGGGCTCGATTCGCATCAACATGGCACGGCGTTTGCGTTAGGTGGTTCGGGCGGATCAACGGCGATTCGTCCGGCAGTACCGATTACTAGACGCGCCCGGCAACGGGCTTCATGGGCAACGGCGTCCTACGCATCGGGTCTCGACGAGACCGGGTGCGCAGGACGCCGTTTTTCGTTTGGCGGATGACATGACCGACAAAGCTACCCGTATCGATCTCTTCAGCTTCCGCACCGCGCCGATGCGCGCGTTCCACCTGACGTGGATGGCGTTCTTCGTGTGCTTCTTCGCGTGGTTCGCGTGCGCGCCGCTGATGCCGCTGATCGCACGCGAATTTCATCTGACGGCGGCCCAGGTCGCCAACATCAACATCGCCGCGGTGGCCGCGACGATCGCCGTGCGGCTGCTGGTCGGCCCGCTGTGCGACCGCTTCGGCCCGCGCCGCGTGTACGTCGGCCTGCTGCTGCTCGGCGCGATCCCGGTGTTCGCGGTGTCGTTCACGCACGACTACCTGTCGTTCCTGATCTGCCGGCTCGGCATCGGTGCGATCGGCGCGGGCTTCGTGATCACGCAGTACCACACGTCGGTGATGTTCGCGCCGAACGTGGTCGGCACCGCGAACGCGACGACGGCCGGCTGGGGCAACGCCGGCGCAGGTGCGACGCAGGCGCTGATGCCGCTGCTGGTCGCCGCCGGCCTGATGCTCGGTTTCGGCGAGGATTCGTCGTGGCGCATCGCGCTGGTCGTGCCGGGCGTCGCGATGCTGGCGATGGCCTGGGCGTACTGGCGCTTCACGCAGGATTGCCCGCAAGGCGACTTCGTCGCGCTGCGCAAGGAAGGCGTGACGGTCGACAGCGGCAAGAAGGGCGGCTGGGCGAGCTTCGTCGCGGCCTGCGGCAACTATCGCGTGTGGATGCTGTTCGTCACGTACGGCGCGTGCTTCGGCGTCGAGGTGTTCATCCACAACATCGCCGCGCTGTACTACGTCGATCACTTCAGCCTGTCGCTGAAGGACGCCGGTTTCGCGGTCGGCCTGTTCGGGCTGCTCGCATTGTTTGCCCGTGCGCTCGGCGGCTGGCTGTCCGACAAGATCGCCGCGCGCCGCAGCCTCGACGTGCGCGCGGCGCTGCTGTGCGCGCTGATCGTCGGCGAAGGGCTCGGGCTGATCTGGTTCTCGCATGCGCAAAGCATCGGCGTCGCGCTCGTCGCGATGCTCACGTTCGGTCTCTTCACGCACATGGCCTGCGGCGCGACCTACGCGCTGGTGCCGTTCATCGACCGCAAGGCGCTCGGCGGCGTCGCGGGGATCGTCGGCGCGGGCGGCAACGTCGGCGCGGTGGCCGCGGCCTTCCTGCTGAAGGGCGTCGGCGACGTGCAGCACACGCTGAGCCTGCTCGGCCTCGCCGTCACCGCGACTGCGCTGTGCGCGATGGCCGTGCGCTTCAGCGAAGAACACAAGGCACGCGAAGCCGAGTTGCGCGACCGCGCACTGGCTGCCAGCAGCGCCGCGAACTGATCGATCGAAGGAAACGTCACCATGAAACTCATCGTCATCGGCCACGGCATGGTCGGCCACAAGCTCCTCGAATGCGTCGCAGCGGAAGCGGGTGCCGCGGGCGCGCTGCAGGTCACCGTGCTCGGCGAGGAACCGCGCCCGGCCTACGACCGCGTGCACCTGTCCGAATTCTTCGCGGGCAAGTCGGCGGACGACCTGTCGCTCGTCGAACCCGGCTTCTTCGAACGTCATCCGCAGTTCGACCTGCGCCTGAACGCGCAAGTCGCGTCGATCGACCGGGCCGCGCGTACGGTCACGCTCGCGTCCGGCGAAACGCTCGCGTACGACAAGCTGGTGCTCGCGACGGGTTCGCGCCCGTTCGTGCCGCCGATGCCGGGGCACGATCGCGACGGCTGCTTCGTGTACCGGACGATCGAGGATCTGGAAGCGATGCAGGCGTGCGGCACGCACGCGAAGCGCGGCGTCGTGGTCGGCGGCGGGCTGCTCGGCCTCGAATGTGCGAAGGCGCTGCGCGACATGGGGCTCGACACGCACGTCGTCGAATTCGCACCGCGGCTGATGGCCGTGCAGGTCGACGACGGCGGCGGCCGGATGCTGCGCGCGAAGATCGAGGCACTCGGCGTGACCGTGCATACGGGCAAGAACACGCTCGAGATCGTCGATGGCGAGGAAGGCACGCACCGGATGGCGTTCGCCGACGGCTCGCACCTCGACGCCGACATGATCGTGTTCTCGGCCGGCATCCGCGCACGCGACGAACTGGCCCGCGCATGCGGGCTCGACCTCGGCCCGCGCGGTGGCGTCGCGATCGACGACGCGTGCCGCACGAGCGACGCCGATATCTACGCGATCGGCGAATGCGCGGCCTGGAACGGGATGGTGTACGGCCTCGTCGCACCGGGCTACGACATGGCGCGCGTGGTCGCGAAGCAGCTCGGCGGCGATGCGAACAGTGCAGCCGAAGCCGCGTTCGCCGGCGCCGACATGAGCACGAAGCTGAAGCTGATGGGCGTCGACGTCGCGAGCATCGGCGACGCGCACGGCACGACGGCCGGCAGCCGCACCTACCAGTACGCGGACGAGCGCCGCCAGGTCTACAAGAAGCTCGTGGTGTCCGACTGCGGCAAGTTCCTGCACGGCGCGGTGATGGTCGGCGATGCGGCCGAATACGGCACGCTGCTGCAGATGATGCTGAACCGCATCGAGCTGCCGGAGTCGCCGGAATTCCTGATCCTGCCGTCGTCGGACGGCGTCGCGAAGCCGGCGATCGGCGTCGAAGCGCTGCCCGCGGCCGCCCAGATCTGCTCGTGCAACAACGTGTCGAAGTCGCAGATCTGCACGGCGGTCGCCGACGGCGCGACGAGCCTCGGCGCGCTGAAGACGTGCACGGGCGCCGGCACGTCGTGCGGCGGCTGCGTGCCGCTCGTCACGCAGATCATGAAGGCCGAGATGAAGAAGCAGGGCCTCGCGGTCAACAACCATCTGTGCGAGCACTTCCCGCATTCGCGCCAGGAGCTGTTCCACCTGATCCGCGTCGAGCGCATCACGACCTTCGACGAACTGCTCGCGAAGCATGGCCACGGCCTCGGCTGCGACGTGTGCAAGCCGGCGGTGGCGGGCATTCTCGCGTCCTGCTTCAACGAGTTCGTGCTGAAGAAGGAGCACGCCGGGCTGCAGGATTCGAACGACTACTACCTCGCGAACATCCAGCGCGACGGCACCTATTCGGTTGTGCCGCGCATGCCGGGCGGCGAAGTCACGCCGGAAGGGCTGATCGCGGTGGGCCAGGTCGCCCAGAAGTACGGGCTCTACACGAAGATCACCGGCGGCCAGCGCGTCGACCTGTTCGGCGCGCGCGTCGAGCAACTGCCGTCGATCTGGGAAGAACTGATCGCGGCCGGTTTCGAATCGGGCCACGCGTACGGCAAGGCGCTGCGCACCGTGAAGTCGTGCGTCGGGTCGACGTGGTGCCGCTACGGCGTCGACGATTCGGTCGGTCTCGCGATCGACCTGGAGAACCGCTACAAGGGGCTGCGCGCACCGCACAAGATCAAGTTCGGCGTGTCCGGCTGCACGCGCGAGTGTGCGGAAGCGCAGGGCAAGGACGTCGGCATCATCGCGACCGAGAAGGGCTGGAACCTGTACGTGTGCGGCAACGGCGGGATGAAGCCGCGCCACGCGGAACTGCTCGCGTCCGATCTCGACCGTGCCACGCTGATCCGCTACATCGACCGCCTCCTGATGTTCTACGTGCGCACCGCCGACCGGCTGCAGCGCACGAGCGTGTGGCGCGACAACCTCGAAGGCGGCCTCGACTACCTGATCGACGTCGTCGTGCACGACCGGCTCGGGATCGGCGCCGAACTCGAAGCCGACATGCAGCACGTGGTCGACACCTACGAGTGCGAATGGAAGAAGGCCGTGACCGATCCCGACACGCGCAAGCGCTTCCGCCACTTCGTGAACAGCGACGCGCCGGACACGACCATCGAATTCGTCGAGACGCGCGGCCAGATCCGGCCCGCGACGCCCGGCGAACGCGCGGGCGGCAAGCCCGTGTCGATTCCCGTCGTGGCTGAAGGCGTGACGCAAGCCGCAACCGAACCCGCAACCGTTTGACCCTGACCGACACCAGCGTCTTTTCCAAGGAGCCCATCATGAACGATCGTCTTCCGCTGTCCTGGACCCGCGTGTGCCCGCTCGACGACATCGTGCCGAACACCGGCGTGTGTGCACTCGTCAACG
Organism: Burkholderia sp. Ac-20349; assembly: GCF_017104865.1. Taxonomy (NCBI): domain Bacteria; kingdom Pseudomonadati; phylum Pseudomonadota; class Betaproteobacteria; order Burkholderiales; family Burkholderiaceae; genus Burkholderia; species Burkholderia sp. Ac-20349. The sequence goes on along the minus strand of NZ_JAAGPM010000147.1, from coordinate 2,518 downwards.
GCGAGCAGGTCGCAGTGTTTCACGTCTCGCATGCCGAAGAAGGCGGCGTGTTCGCGATCGACAACGTCGATCCCGTATCGCAGGCGGCCGTGATGTCGCGCGGGCTGATCGGCAGCCTCGGCGAGCGTGTCGTCGTCGCGTCGCCGCTGTACAAGCAGCATTTCGACCTGCGCACCGGCGAATGCCTCGAGGCGCCCGAGCAGTCGGTGAGCGCGTATCCGTCGCGGGTCGAGGACGGCTTCGTGTGGATCGCAGCCTGACCGCCCCGGAGCGCGCATGACCGCCACCCCCGTCAAGAGCGTGTGCCCGTACTGCGGCGTCGGCTGCGGGATGGTGCTGCACGTCGAGGAAGGCGAAGTCGTCAAGGTGTCCGGCGACTCCGACCATCCGACCAACTTCGGGCGGCTGTGCACGAAGGGCTCGTCGGCGCACGTCGCGCTGCGCCGCTCGGGGCGGCTCGACCGCGCGTTCGTGCGCCGTGCGCGCGAGGACGACCTGGTGCCGCTGCCGGCCCGCGACGCGATCGCCGACACTGCGCGCCGCTTGCGCGCGGTGCTCGATACGCACGGGCCCGACGCGCTGTCGTTCTACGTATCGGGGCAGATGTCGATCGAGGCGCAGTACCTCGTCAACAAGCTTGCGAAGGGCTTCGTCGGCACCAACAACATCGAGTCGAACTCGCGCCTGTGCATGGCGAGCGCGGGCACCGGCTACAAGCAGTCGCTCGGCGCGGACGGCCCGCCCGGGTCGTACCAGGACTTCGACCGCGCGAACCTGTTCTTCGTGATCGGCGCGAACATGGCCGACTGCCACCCGATCCTGTTCCTGCGGATGATGGATCGCGTGAAGGCCGGCGCGAAGCTGATCGTCGTCGATCCGCGCCGCACCGGCACGGCCGACAAGGCCGACCTGTTCCTGCAGATCCGGCCGGGCACCGATCTCGCGCTGACCAACGGGCTGCTGCACCTGCTGCACGCGAACGGCCGCACCGATGCCGCGTTCATCGACGCGTACACCGAAGGCTGGGACGCGATGCCCGCGTTCCTCGCCGACTACACGCCCGAGCGCGTCGCGGCGATCACCGGGCTCGCGGAAGCCGACCTGCGCACCGCCGCGCAGTGGATCGGCGACGCGCAGGAGTGGATGAGCTGCTGGACGATGGGGCTCAACCAGAGCACGCACGGCGTGTGGAACACCAACGCGATCTGCAACCTGCACCTCGCGACGGGCAAGATCTGCCGCACCGGCAGCGGCCCGTTCTCGCTGACCGGCCAGCCGAACGCGATGGGCGGGCGCGAGATGGGCTACATGGGGCCGGGCTTGCCGGGCCAGCGCTCGGTGGCGTCCGACGACGACCGCCGTTTCGTCGAGAACCTGTGGCGCGTGCCGGCCGGCACGCTGCGCAAGGAGACCGGGCAGGGCACGGTCGACATGTTCGCGCGGATGGCTGCGGGCGACATCAAGGCATGCTGGATCATCTGCACGAACCCGGTCGCCACGGTGCCGAACCGGCAGAACGTGATCGCCGGCCTGCAGGCCGCCGAGCTCGTGATCGCGCAGGATGCATTCCTCGATACCGAGACCAACCGCTACGCGGACATCCTGCTGCCGGGCGCGCTGTGGGCCGAGGGCGACGGCGTGATGATCAACTCCGAGCGCAACATGACGCTGATGCGCGCGGCGGTCGCGCCGCCGGGCGACGCGCTGCCCGACTGGCGCATCGTCGCGGAAGTCGCGCGCGCGATGGGCTTCGGCGATGCATTCGACTACGCGTCGGCGGCCGACGTGTTCGACGAGATCGTCCGCTTCTCGAATCCGGCGACCGGCTACGACCTGCGCGGTGCGAGCCACGCGGCGCTGCGCGACGGGCCCGTGCAGTGGCCGGTCGCGCCGGGCACCGCGCGCGAGCGGCACCCGATCCGCTACCTGAACGACGGCGTGAGCCAGACGCTGCGTCCGGCCGCTGACGGCGACGAGGCACCGCGCCTCGCGTTCCCGACACCGTCGGGCAAGGCGCGCTTCTTCGCACGGCCGCATGTCGATCCGGCCGAGCTGCCCGACGACACGTTCCCGATCGTGCTGAACACCGGGCGGCTGCAGCATCAATGGCACACGATGACGAAGACGGGCAAGGTCGCGATGCTGAACAAGCTCAACCCGCGCCCGTTCGTCGAACTGCACCCGGACGATGCGAGCGCGCTCGGCATCGCCGCGAAGGACAGCGTCGAGATCCGCTCGGCGCGCGGCCGCGCGGTGCTGCCGGCCGTCGTGACCGAGCGCGTGCAGCGCGGCAACTGCTTCGCGCCGATGCACTGGAACGACGTGTACGGCGACGACCTGTGCATCAACGCGGTGACGAACGACGCGATCGATCCCGAATCGCAGCAACCCGAACTGGTCGTAGTTGCGATCGCCGAATGCGAGCACCGCGAAGTGCACGCCGTCGAGGCGCGCGGCGCTGCCGGCCTGCAGCGCTTCCCAGAATTCGCTGCCGTTGTCGGGCGCATCGCCGTCGCCG
>NZ_JAAGPM010000014.1:0-90485 GCF_017104865.1 Burkholderia sp. Ac-20349 | reverse complement strand
CCCGAAGGCGCCGGCCGACGACTCGGACGGCTCGCACGGTCACGTCGATGGTGACGCTGGCGACGCCGGTTCCGACGCGGCCGGCGTAACCGGTGACGAAGGCGACGCGGGCGATGCAGGCGACGCGACGGGTGATCCGGCTGACGAGGCTGCAGCCGCAGCCGACGAATCGGAGCTCGGCAACCTGCGCGCCAAGCTCGCGAGCGCCAAGGCCGAGCTGATCGCGATCCTGACCGGCATTCGCACGCGCGCGCATAACGGCGAAGCGCATCTGGTGTCGCTCATCGAGCGCCTGTAAGCGATCACGCTGATGACCAAGGCCGCCCCGTGCGGCCTTTTTTTACGACTGGGGGAAGGCAGTGAATATTCGGGCTCTCATGGCTCAGCTGGTGGCGGCATACGCGACGCGCGGCGTCGGCCATACGACATGCGCGCTGCGTGGCATGGGCGAGCGCGTCGAGTCGGCGACGATTCGGCCGTTGCTCGTGGTCGGGACGCATTACCAGGGCATGCATCTCGCGCCCTCCATCGGGCGCGGCAACTTCGTCTCGCTCGGCAGTATCGAATCCGGGAAGCTGCGCGGGGTGCGCCGGCCGCTCGTGTGGGACAACCATGCGATCGAGATGGTGATCTGCGGGACTGAGCGCGAGCTGGCGCGGATGGACCGCGAGTGCGAAGAGAGGAAGGCGTACGGGCAGGAGCTGCGCCGGCAGCTGTCGGTCGCGGAGAGCGAGATGGATTGGGTGAAGCGTTCGCTTCGCGAGTCACAGAACGCAAACGCGCGCCTGCGCGAGCAGCTCGCGGACGCGAGCGCCGAGCTCGAGATGGCGCACGCGTCGTCGCCGCGCTACTGAGCGCGCAGAATCTCGTTCAGCGCTTTGGTCGGCGACACCCCCCACTCGGCGGCCAGCTGATCCAGCTTCGCGATGGCGTCGGCCTCGAGCATGAACGTGCGCCGCGCGGCGCCGGTGGCGAGCTTCTTCGCCACGCTGGCCGCCACATATTCGGCGTTGGTCTTGCGCGCCGGCGCGCGCTTAGCTTTTTCGGTCATCTTGCTTTCCTTCGAGTGAAACCTGGCCGGACAGGATGCGATCGGCCGTCGCCCGGTATTCGTCTTGATCCATGCGCGCCAGGTCGCTCACGGTGTGCAGCGGTGCCGCGTCCTGGATCTCGCGCCCGTTGATATAGAGCCGCGCTGAGCCGTCCGGCATGAGCACGGCGAAGCAGTCCTCAGTCGGGTGCCAGCCGGCCAGCTGCGCGCCATCTGGCGCGGCGGAAAGGTGCGTCGGATTCATGGTGACTCCAGGTCGATTGGTTCGCGATCGGCGATCTTCATCGCGTCACGCAGTTGCTCGCGCGAGAAGCCGAGCTGCTCGGCTGCGTCGCTCACGTTCGCCATGACTCGGTGCGCGTTGCGGTTGATGAGCGCGCGCTCGCGCGGCGTGGCCGGCATGATGCCATCGCGCGTCATCGGGCCGGTGCACACGTGGCGGTCGTAAATTTCAGTGTTGCGATAGTACGAGCGTGCGAGCTCGAGCAGCTGTGGATCAGTCGGCTCGGGCAGCGCGAAGTACAGGCTGCGGAGGTCTTCCGGCATCACTGTTTCGCCTCGACCAGTGCGAGGCGAATCGCTTTGACTATCCGGTCGCCATTGACTTTGCGGCGCTCGACTGCTGATTCAACGAAAATCAGTTCACTATTCGGGTAGGTGGTCGCGTAATAGGCAGCGCCCTGTTTGGTCGGCGTTGATGGAAATTCCACTTTCCACAGAGTTTTCGCAGGTGACTCGGACACCTTTGTAAGCTTCGGTAGCTTCATGTTGGTCGAAAGGTGAGAATGTTCGGGAGCCGCTCGTGCGGCTCGTTAGTGGTTATCGTACTTCAGATGCCAGGGCGTTCGGGAAATGCTTCGCCAGGATCAGGTTGAGCTTCTCTACGAGCTCGAGCCGCTTGAAAGTCACGTGGCCGTTGCCGTTCTTGAACCAGCGGATCTCGAAGTAGTCCAGGTTGATCCAGTGAGTGCGCGTGTTCGAAGCGTTGCTCAGGTGCATGTACATCGCGTGCCGGTGATCGGGCTCGGGCTTGCCGTCGAGCACGCTGAATACGCGCACGAGGTCGTCCATCTCGTTAGCCTTGTCATGGTTGACGTTTTGGTGAAACTTGCTGACCGCCGCGTAGTACAGGTTTTTGATGACAAGGCGCTTGCCGAACTTGAACGGCTGGTTGGTCTTGTAGTTCCAAGACAGCCGGCGGAAGCAGTTGATGACGCCTCGCTCGAACAGCTCGGCACGGCCGTCGTACAACATCCCGAACGTCGAAGTGACGTTCGCGAGCGTCAGCTCGGGCGTTTTGAACTCCATCACGCCGTTGTCCCATTCGCCACGCGCTTTCGCGTCCATCAGCGTGCGCAGGCCGGACTCGTCCATCAGGTGCTTCCAGCCGGCCGCATCGACGCGCTTGCGCATGCCGTCCATGAAGTCGGCCGAGCCAATGCGCGGGCCGTAGTGCGAGTATCGGTCGCCGATGTGGCCGCTGATGGAACCGAACCCGGCGGCCGCCGCGATCGTGTCGGCTTCATCAATCAGGTTCTTGGCTGTCGTCAGGCGCTCGATGATGGCGTCGCGTTGACGGAGCATGTTCTCGATACTGATGCTCTTGACCAGTTCGTTCATTGTGCGGCTCCTTTCTTCTTGGCGAATTCTGCTGCGGTCTGCTGGCGGATGCGCTCGACCGTGAACAGGGCGAACGCTTCCGCGTACTGGCGGCACATATCGCGCTCACCATAGGTCAGCGCGTTCTCGATCGTCCGCGCGCTGCGGTGGTGAATCGTGCAGAGCGCACGGAGCACGACGGTGCGGGTGGTTTCGTTGTCGGTCATGGCCGGATCCTTCTGATTGCCCGCTGAGCGGGAGCGGTTGGTCAGACAGCTGCAGCGCGTTGCGCTTCCTCTTGTGCTTGCGCAGCAGCGAGGATGACTGCGTTATCGATCCAGTCGCCAATCTGCGCCGGGCACCAGCCGTTGCGCTGCTGACGGCCTCGTGTCGTGCTGGCGAGGTGACAGTACGTCTTTCCGTCGCGCGTAGCGCCTTCACCGATGATTCGGTATGTATCGCCGTCGTGCTGGATTGTGATTGCCATCTTCGTTCGCCTTCGTGTTGCGTTGTCGATATGGCTATATTAGGCGACTAAGTTATTTGAGGCAAGAAATATTTATCTGACAGGTACACAAGAAACCCGGCGCGCGGCCGGGTTCGTCGGTTCGGGGCTTAGAATGGAAGCGCCCACTCTCCAGCGTTTATCGGGGCCGGCGGCCGCACTACGCGCTTGCCGTTTTCCCACACCTGAATGTTTGTGCCGTCCCCAAGGTCGAGGTGCCACTCGTCATGGATCAGCGCGGCTTTGCGCGTCGCCCATCCGAGTGTCTCGAACGCGCCGAACTCCGGAAGCGTGCTGGTGCGCGTGCCGACAATGCAATCGCGGTTGTCGAAGATGGGGGACTGGATCGCGAGCGTGTACATAGTGTCCTCAGTGCCAGGGAATCGGGGGCGATTGCTCAGACTGTCGATTTCATGTGGCCGTGCTTGATGAGCCATTCTTCAACATCGCCTTCGGCCGACGAGCATGCGCGACGGTAGTTTTGGAGCGTGTCCGGCCCGAATCGACGCGCGTGCATCAGGTTGTGTTTGAGCGCCTTCAGCAGATTCACTGCGCTCGCGAGTTGTTCTTCTGGCATGGTCTTTCTCCTGTAGCGGGGTGTTTAGCACCAAACGACGCGATCCATTTGCGCCAGCTCGCGGCCGGCGTTGATGGCTGCATCAGCTTGCTTCCACGTTCTCAGTTCGCGCGGGCCTTCGAACGCGATGCCCGATGCGCCGAAGCCTTGGCGGTGGTGCATGTCGTAGGCAATGCGGCAAGCCTTGACGCCGTAGTTGGCGATCGCGCGGGCGGTGGTCTTGGTCATCATCCTTTTCCTGTGGCCGGCGCGATTGTGTTGCTGACGGGCATCGCCAGTGCGATCGCGTCCAGAGCTGCGCGGTGTGCGCGCGGGTCATTGGGGTTGGCTTGCAGTTCGCGCAGCGCGATCAGCAGCTCGGCCGCACAAGACGACATCTCGGTGTATGTTCTCAGCCCTGCGTTGTTCAGGTGCGCGTCCGCATTTGCGATCGCTTCGGCTTTTGCATCCATCGTCGTACCCCATCAAGTTGCTGACGGCCATCGTCAGGCAGCGTCACACGCTGCGAACACGCCGCGATGCTCTGCGGCGGTCGTTTTCGGCCTTGTGGTCAGTCGGCAAGAGCAAAGCGCCGCCATGACTGCGTGCCTGTCCAGCTCTTGAAGCCCTTCGAATCCTTCCAGTACACCCGGCCGCCGCGCAGCTCGGTCGCTTCGAGGACGCGCCCGTTCCCGCTGCTGATGCGCTTCTCGCCGAGCTTGATCGGTGCGGGGCCGGCGTCCACCTTGACCTCGCGCAGCGCGGTGCCGTGCACCTTGTCGGCGAACTGCACCATCTCGTCGGCGAGCTTGAAGCCGTTGCGCGAGCGGCTCTCTGCGCTATAGATGGCGGAATCGATTGCCTGCCGCTGCTGGTACGCGTTGGCCTCGGCGAATGGGATTTCCTTTGCCTTGCTCGACGGGCCTTCCTTTGCCGTCTCCGGCTTCACGCTGCCGTCGCGGAGCGCGCGTGCGCGGCGCTCGAGGTTCGCTGAGTCCTTGCGGATAACGACGACGATCGTGTCGAGGTGGCTACGGTCTTTCTGCAGCGGACGGTGGTGCTGGCCGCTGCATATGCCCGAGAACCAGCCGTATCCGGGGCCGCCCTTGACTGTGTAGCCGTGCTTGCTCATCCGTCCAGTGTCGAGCACCGCTTGATCGCGCATGCAGCATTGGCAGTTGCCGCGCATCTGAGTCTTGTTCGTGGTGGTCATGGTCGCTTTCCGTTCGTGATTGTGTTGGTCAGGCCGAACGGTCGATAACCGACCGGAGCACCGCAAGCTCGTTGTCACGCACATCTGCACGCCACTTCGCGCGCGTGTACGAGAAAACGGTTGCTGCATTCAGTTTGCGTTCCGCAGCAGTAGCGGCGGCAAGCAGCTCGGAATAGGTTGGGAGGCCGGCATTGTTCAGGTGCGCATCTGCAATGGCGATTGCTTCGGTCTTTGCGTTCATCGGAGGTTCCTATCGGGCGATGCGTTGGCGATGTGTGAATCTTAGTCGCCTAATAGTCGAAGCGCAATACCTGTTGGGTAAATAAATTGCCCTGATTGGGAAATTTACGCGGCCCCTCCGTGGTCGCCTGAGGTGTGTCGTTGAGCGATCGCGTCGTGCGCTGGCTTGTCCTTGATGATCCACTCGACGCATGCGCACTCTTCGGCGCTGAACCATCCGAAGTGGCATTTCTCGAGCTCGATGCCGAGTCGGCCAGCGAGCCACGCGTAAGCCTCGGTGCGCGTCATGCGTCCGGACTCGTAGAGCGGAACGAAGAGCGCCTTCGCATGCTTGCGGGCCTCGCGCGTCGCCTTGTCGGCCAGGGTGCCGAGGGGAATGTTCGTGAACGGGTGCATGCCCACGTAGGCGCGGCAGCGCCACTCGGTGCACGCATAGGCCCAGGGCCATTCGCCGTATTCGCGGCCGTAGATTGCCTTGTTGTTGACGATGCCCACGGTCGCCCCGCAGTAAGGGCAGCTGGTCGGCTCCGGGAGCGGGTTCTTGACGCGCGCGGTCGCGCGGCGCGACGGGTTCCACGGCGAGACGGGCTCGCGGCGCGGCGCCACGCCGGCGCGCGAGAATGCTTGCTGGATGGCGTTCATTTGCGCGCCTCCCGGCCGAGGTGCACTTCGGCGCGGTCGAAGATGACGGCGCGCGACGACAGGTGCGCCATGTCGCGGCGCTCGCCAGTCGAGATGTTGACGAGGAAGAGGCTGCGCTCTTCGTCGTAGAGGCCGTGCGTCATGCCGGGGCGTGCTGAGCGCTTGTCCTTGTCGGGCACGACGCACACGAGATACGTCGAGCCTTCGCTGAGCATGTTGCCGTCTACCAGTTGCACAACGTCGCCGGGGTTGGCGTGGCACAGCTTTATAACGTCCTGCTCTTCGGTCATTACTTTCATGTTGGGCCTGTCGTTTTTGAGATGGGGGAGCCCGCCGAAGCGGGCCAGGTGTGCGTGGATCAGCCTTCGATGCGGGTGCACGGGAAGCGGTCGGAGTTCTTGATCGCCTTGTAGAAGTGCGAGCCAACAGATTCGGCGTCGCGCAGGGCGGCAAAGTCGGCCGGGGTGACGTTGCTGTAGTGGTACAGCGGGCCGGTGTCGTCGCCTTTGCGCGGCTTGAACCGGACGGCGAGGGTGTTGGTGGCTGCGTCGTGGCCGATCGCGTGCAGCTGCGACGAGGCGACTTCGGTGGTGGCGATGGTCGGGGGGGTGGTCATGCTTTTTTCTCCGGTGGGGGAAGGGTTGCAACTGCTTCGTCAATCAGGTCGGCGCGGCGCAGCAGGATCGACGCGTTGAGGCGCATGCTGGCGGCAGCGTCCGTCAGCGCATCGCGGGACTGGTCGCGCACCAGGACAACAGCCTCACGCTTCGGCGATCTGATGTGCGCGTAGAAGCCGGTTCCTTCATCCGCGCGGGTGTAGTTGATCTGCATGGCGCTCACTTGGTGGGTTGGGCCGTGTCGCGAACGCGCGCGCTGGTGCCAAAGCCGCCGCATTCGCTCACGCCGTACACCGTCTGATGCGGGCCGGCGGCGCCGATGAGGCGCTCGGCGACGAAGGTGCGCGTGTTGCCGATCAGGCGGAACTTGTCGCCGACGTTCAGCGCGTCGTTCAGCAGCAGCGGGGCGACTGGCTCGCCAGTGCGAGCGTCGGTGCGCTTGATGGTGCGGTTCATGATGAGGCTCTATAGGGTTGCGGTACTGGCAAAGCCCGCGCGCGGCGGGCTGTTTTGTCATGCGATGGGCGTCCACAGGCCGCCTCGCCACGTGTAGAGCTCGGGCGCGTGAACGTCGCGGTCGAGGCTGGCGTGGATCTCGGAAAGCGTCGCCTTCCTGAATCCCTTCTCGTTTGCTTCGCGCTCGAGGGCCGGGTATTCCGGCGCGGCCATGTATTGCTTGTGCGCCGCCTCGCGCTGCTCACGGGCGAAAACCGCCCACATGCTCATTCCCATGTGCTGGGCCCTCGGGGTAGAAGAGGCCCGTCAGCGCGGGCCGGCAGTTACGCAGGGATGGTGACGATCACGGTGTTGACCATCGTTCCGGACGACTTGAACGAGCCTTCGGGTACGGGCTCGATCGAGCCGCCGCGCTCTTCGATGAGCTCGCGAAACTCGGTGGCGAGCCGGTCGGTGCGGAAGCTGACGGCTGCCGACATGACGGAAACGAGCAGGCCGCCGGGGATGAGGAACTGGAGCGCATGCTGGACGTGGTGAATGTCGGCCCGCTTCTCGAACGGCGGATTCATGACGACGCGGCTGTAGACCGGCTTCGGTTCGACCTGCAGGAAGTCGGCTTGCGTGACGTTCCAGTTGGAGTGACCGAACGATTTCAGGGCTGCGACGTTGTCCGGGAGGATTTCGTAGCAGTCGATGATCGCCTCGGGGAAGGCGCTGGCGATGTTGCCACGGCCGGCGCTCGGTTCGAGCATGCGGTGTCCGGAGCGCATATCAGCCAGTTCGACAAGTCGCTCCACCACTGCCGGCGGCGTCGGGAAGTAGCCGAAGTCCTGCGGCACGGTGATTTCTCCGCTCAGGAGGATTTGCTCGATGGCGTCGCTTGCCTCGGCCGGGAACAGGTGAGCCTTGGCCTTTCGATTCCAGACGCCGCCGGCCGCTTCGATCACCTTGTTGGTGCGGGTGTAGAGGCCGCGATCGAGTTGCCCCGTGAGGGTAAGGGCGTGGCCGGCGGTGGTGGCGGACGAGAGTGCTGCGAGTACGTCAGTGGTGACTTTCATGATTTTTCTGATGAGGGTGGACGGCGGGTTAATAGTTCGCTTCGACGCGGCAGAAGTCGGAGAAGCTGAGCCAGCTTTCCGCGTCGCTGAACTTGTCGTAGTCCTCGTAGCGGACGCGCATCTCTTCGAAGGCTGCGACTGCCTCGGGCGGTGCTGCGACCGGTGCGCTGGCTGCGTGGGTGCGATCGTTCGTTTGCTGGTTGCTCATTTCTGACTCGCTTCGGTGCTGGTTTCGATGGGTTGAATCATAGTCGCCTAAGGTAAATCATGCAATACCTATCAGGTAAATACTTTACCTCAAGCGAACATCGGTTGACGAGCGGAAAAGTCGTGACGGGCGGCCCGGTCGTGACTCGACAATGGAGGCATGACTCAAGAAACCGTCTCCGCTTTCTGCCTGCGCGATGGCGCACTGGCGTTCTCGTTTGGCGTATCGCTGGCCGCGCCGCTGAAAACTGACTCGAGCTCGATCGCCGAGCCTGGCGCCGCAGAGGCGGTGCTGTCCAAGGCTGACGCGTGTGGGTGGCTGTACAACGGGAGCGCGGGGGAGTTCTGCGCGCAGCTGGTGGTGGCGGCCGGTGATGTGGCCGTGCGCCTCGAGCCCGAGCCCGCGCTCGCCGATATCGCGGCGAACCGGGTGACGCACTTCCGCCCGGTGGCTGTGTGCCTCAAGTCGGAGGTGGGCGGCCTGCCCGTGCTGGCGCCGGCGGCCGTGAGTGCTCACGACACGCCGCGCATCGGCATTCCGTTCGACTGGTCGCGCGTTGTGCCTCAAGGGTCAATTTTCACGCCTGAGGCCGAAGAGGGCCATTCCGTAGAGGGGGAGATACTCCAGAAGGCAGAGGGGGGAACAGAATCGACGCCGGCCGGTTCCCGGTGGATTACGGTGCATCCGCATGGGGAGGGCGCCAAGGGGGTTCCGGTGCTGGTGCAGGAGGTTCACCACGGCTCCGGGGTGTTCCACGTCATCGGGGGTGCGGGTGGGAAGCTGAACTACCTGAAGCTCAAGGGCGTCAAGTCGGAGGGGGAGTACCGACAAGAAAGCGCTGAACGACAAGCGTCCGCGCGACAAGCACGACAAGCTCAGGTCGATCAGGACAAGCAGAACGGCACGCACGAGGCGAAACAGCTTGCTCGCCAGAAGATAAATGATCAGAAGCGCGAAGCCGAGAACGACTTCATCTCTACCGTCGCTCAGGCAATGGGATGGGACGAAAGCTCTCTCTCACTGCCTGCCTCATCTGTAGCGGGCTTGTCCGACAAGGCGCAAAAAAAGGCTCAGGAGGCTTTCCAGCGCTCGCTTCTGGCCCGCGCCAAGGAGGCTGTCAACGTCCAGCGTCAAGCGCTTCTCGCTGATCCAGACAACATCGACCAGGCATTCGGGCCGGACGTGCCGCTCGTGAGCGACAACACGGCGCTGCTGTCGGTGGCCGATCTGGATCCGGTCAAGCCGGTGAACGAGAGCGGCATCGATGCGGATTTCAAGGGCCGCGCAGAGGCGAATGGACTGACGGACGACGCGCTTGATGATGAGGTGGCGGCGATCCAGCACAAGGACGCGACCGAGATTGCAGCCAGCAAGGAAGCGGCGCAACAGAAGCGCGACGAGGCGGCAAAGATTCAGGCTGAGATTGAGGCGGCGCAGCTCGACAAGCCGGACTTGACGCTGAAGGTGGCCGGCGTCAAGCAGGCGGCCGCGCTGCTGATCGCACAGAAAAAGCTCGCGTCGATCCAAGTGGCCGCGCGCAAAGCGCTGTCGGACGTGGACAAGGCCGCGATGGTCGAGCCGAAGGCCTACGTGCTCGAGGTGCATCCGGCGGCCGCTGAGCAGGCTGAGGCGTCGGTAAAGGACGATCTGCGCACCATCTCGACGCGCTCGTTTCTCGCCCAGGTGGCGAAGAGCAGCGAGGAATCGCTCGGCACGCACGTCGCGGCCGGCGCGTTCAACTCGTTCAATGCGCTGTCGCAGGCCGCCGGCGGGGCGTCGCTGATGGATCGGACGGTCGTGGACGTGCTCGGCGTCGCCGGCGCCGCCCAGGTGCTCGCCCGTCGTCTGCGTGCTGACTTGGGCGCGGACAAGGCCGACCAGATGGCCGACGCGTTCGCCGATTTCCACACGCACCGGTACATGGAAGTGGCCGGCGCCGCGCTCGATCAGGTCAAGCAGCTGCACGCGGAGGCCGAAAGCCTGACCATGCAGGCCGCCCAAGGCGCCGATGACGTGATTACCAAGGCGGGCATCAACAAGCGGCGTGTGAACGCTCTGGCGGCCGCTGACAAGGTGCTTGGCATGTCGCTCGGCGAGATGGAGGCGAATGCCGCGCTGGTGGCGGCGATGCGCGAGAAGAAGCGATCCATCGTCCAGGTGTCGCTCGGCAATGCGCCTCTCGATTCGGCTGTGCGCCAGGTGCGCGCGCTCGGCATGGTGCCGGGTGACTACAAGCTCGATCGCGTCGGGGTGAACGTGTTCCTGACGGTCGGCGAGTCGGGGCTCGACAAGCTCGCGAAGAACGTGGATCACGAGGGGCTGGCGCGAGTGCGCCGCAACCTCGACATCATGGAGGGAAAGCAGGATGAAAACGGATGGCTCCCTCAGGGCTTCGCAAACCGCGCCGATCTCGCTCTCAAAAGCGATCCAGGCGTTGCGCAGCGCCTGTCAATGCCTTTTGACGGCTCTTCGGACGACCTTCAAGCGGCTCTGCGCGACTATATCGGCGGGCGCTATGCGGATGGCGACGCGGCCGCTGACATTCTCTCTGACGTGCAGTCGGGGGATTTCTTTGCCAAGGTGGGCCCGGCGCGCGCGGAAGATTACCGCGCTGCGCTCGACGCAGTGGCACCAAACAAGGTCGGCGGCAAGCAGTTGCAGCGCGCCGAGCAGCTCGCGCCGCTGTTCGACGGCTACGCGAACGCGTTCGTGCAGGCGCACTACGGCGGCAAGCGCTCGACGCTGAACGCTCAGACGTTCGACGCCGACGACAAGGCGCAGGATGCGGCGCACAGGGCGCTCGCGGCCGTGCCGGAAGGGGTGATTGCCTACAAGGCGATCGGAAGCCTCACACGGGCCGATCGCGCGGCTCTGCGCGGGTGGTTTCATGCCAACGTCGCGCACGACTCGCCGGAACGCGCCGCGCTCATGGCGCAGTACGACAAGCTCATCGAGCAGGAGCCGGACAAGACCGTGCTCGACATGTTCGGCGAAGAGTCCGCGAATCCAAACTGGTCGGCGTGGGCATCGGCGCGCGACGAGCTCGCAGGGAACATCAAGGCATCCGGCCTGACGTGGGCGGACTACACGAAAACGCTGCGCTCGCAGCCGAAGGCCTACGAGGCCGTGCAGGACTTGATCCGCTCGCGGGTGACGGACGAGTTCGCGAAGGCGTACAACACGCTGAACAAGGACGCGCCGTTGAAGCTCGGCCGCACCGTCATCCGGCACAACCTGAACCACCTGGACGCGGTTGATCCAGCCGCGCGCGAAGAGCGCATGGCGAAGGAAAAGGGGCTGATGGCGGGGCTGCAGAAGGGCGCGGACGGCAAGTTCCAGTCGGGCAGCGTCAAGGACAAGCTCGACGCCGTGAAAGAGCAGAAGGCCGCGTTCGAACAGGCGCAGATGGGCTTCTTCAGCTCCGACGACGAGCCGGTGCACCAGGACAAGCCGCTGGCGCAGGACGAGCGCCGCACGATCGGCCACGCGGCCGAGAACAAGCTCGCCAGCGTCATCCAGACGATCGGCGGCCAGTTCAAGCCGGGGCAGCCGGTGAAGCTGTTCCACGCGTCGATGAGCGGGCCGGAAGGCATCAAGCGCCAGCGCGCGGTCAAGATGATCGGCGCCAATGAGCGGGTCGCGCTCGGTTTCGGCGTCGGCTCTGGCAAGACTGGCATCGGGCTCGGCGGCTTCGCGCAGCTGCACGGCGAGGGCAAGGTGAAGAAGGGCATCTTCGCGGTGCCGTCGATCGTGCAGGGGCAGTTCGGCGCCGAAGCGCTGCGGTTCCTGAAGCCTGGCGAGTTCAGCTGGCACTGCGAACCCGGCGGCACGCGCGAGAGCCGTATCGCGTCGTACAAAGACCCGGCGAACCATTTCACTGTGGTGACGCACCAGGCGCTGCGCGACGATCTGCTGCACCTGGCCGCGCTGCACGACGGCACGACGCCGGACGCGGTGCGCGACAAGCTCGCGTCGATGGGCCCGATGGCGCGCGCCGACTACATGAAGGCCGCCCTCGCGTCGCACGGCATCAACTTCGACTACACGATGGTCGATGAGGGTCACGGGCTGCTGGATCGCGAAGGGAAGGAAGACTCGGGAATGTCGCACGCGATCGGCGCCATGTCGCACGCGTCGCGCTTCTACGTGCACGCGTCAGGCGATCCGGTGAAGAACGACGCGTCGGAGGCCTTCTCCCTGCTGCAGAAAATGGATCCGGCGCGCTACAGCGACCGGGCCGCGTTCATGCGCATGTACGGCGGCGACACGATCGCGGCGAAGGACGGGCTCAAGCGCGAGATGGCGCGGCATCTGTACACGGCATCGATCAAGCCTGACGTGCAGGTCACGCGCAGCGAGGCGCACACCGACCTGTCAGAAGGGCAGCAGAAGGCGCTCAAGGCGCTCGACGCGAACCTGGGCAAGATCAAGGTCAGCAAGCTCACTGGCAAGCTCGACGTGGGTGCGGTGAAGGCGATCGCGCCGCATCTGTTCGAGGGTGCGCCGGCCGATCAGCACGCGGCAATCGCGGAAGAGGTCGGCAAGTCCGCCGGCCTGCTGCGCAATGCGGCTGAGCGGTCGATCATCTATGACCATCCGGACGCATCCGGACTCGATCGCGTCGCGCATGAGGCGATGAAGCGCAAGGGTAAGGCCGGCGTCGTGTTCGCCACGTCGCGCCGCGCCGTCGAGAATCTGCGCAAGCGGCTGGAGGCGGAAGGGCACCGCGTCGTCACCATCACGGGATCGGATTCGTCCGCCGACAAGGCTGCGAAGATCCGCGCGTTCAACCCGGACAGCGGCGAGCGGTCGGCCGATATCGTCGTGTGCTCGGATGCGGCCGCCACGGGCGCGAACCTGCAGTCAGGCCAGTGGCTGATGAACTACGACACGCCGGACACGGCGATGGTGCACGCGCAGCGGCAGGGCCGAATCAACCGGATCGGTCAAAAGAACGCGATCGAGCTGATTGACCATGTGCCGCGCCACGCGTCGGTCGTGCGGTCGCGTGAGCGCCTCGCGAAGAAGTACGTGCTGCGCGAGCTGCTCACGAGCCCGATGGAAGGGATGGACGATACGGGGCTCGCGTCGTTCCTGCACGGGCAGAAGGTCGAAGAGGCGCAGGGCTCGCTGCTGTGATTGCGTGAGGCGCGGCGCGATACCGCGCCGTCGCTGGCCTAGCGGCCCGGAAGTGCCGCGCGCGCAAAGGTGCGAACAAGATTGCGCATCCTTTCAATCGGTGCGGCGCCCCGCGTCTTCTTCGCCGATCGCTCGAAAATTGCGCCAAGTTCGCCGGCCATCCACCGGCCTACTTCACGAGCGCCATGCTCGTTCATGTGAATGTCGTCGTACAGCAGATCGCTGCGGCCGCTGAATTTCTTGTGAACGTCCAGCAACGGGACGCGCAGTTCCGAGCAAACGTCTCGAGTTGCCTTGTGAGTGCCTTTCCACCTTGAGAGGCGTTCTGCATATCGTTCGTCCGAATAGATGCGCTGCATCAGTTCGTCACCGTCGCGCAACCGGTGATGAGAGGTGGAAAACGCAACCGGAATGCCGAACTGATTCGCCAGATAGACCATCGATCTCAGGATGCGCTTACGATCCTCGAAGTCCGGAGACTGGCGCTCCTCAATGTACGGGTGATCCACATCGACATACCCATACGTGAACGGATCGAAGTACTCGTGCTTTGTCCAAAAGCTGCTTGTCTCGATGGCGCACTCCGTGTCAATGGTGCCGTTCATCACGAGAATCAGCTTGGGCTTCAGTGCCAAAACCTTGGACGCGATGACGTTCAGCGTGTGGAGGCTGCTTGCCCCCGAGACGCCACCATTCAGCACGCGGACACGGTGCCCTTGCTCTCGAAGCGCCAGCTCGATCATTCTGCACAGGCGTTTCTCTGCGGGAACGAAAGTGTTTTCTGGAATCGAGTCGCCCAGGACGATGATGTCGCCGAGGTCGTCGCTTTTCTCAAATGCCGAGGAAACGAACCCATCCGAATCGACTTCCATCACGAATGGCCCTGGGCCCAAGGTCGCATCCGCAAGGGATCTCTGATACTCGGAAACCGTGGCCTCCCATCTCTGGCCGCGCTGATGTTCCTTCAGGCGGATTTTTCGTTCTGGATAGTGTTCCATTTCAGTCGGCTAGATTAAATCGGGCGAATGCTATCACGGCACTTTTTGCCCTGGAAAGAATTGCGTTGATTATACCTGACAGGTAAACTTCCGCGCATGAGCCTAGCAATCACGCTGATCCATCTGAGCGAAGCGACCCAATGACCGATCTGAACAAACTGAGCCCGAAGGCACTTTCAGCAGCCATGCGCGGCGGCACACATGGATGGGGCGTGGTTGGGTCATCGACCGACCACATACGCTACAGCGAGCCGCTCGAGAAGCGGCCAGGGCGGCGCAAGCGCTGCTGGTGTGGATGCGGCAACCCTCGTACTCATCGTGGCATGGCGAACGGCGTCGCGCTCACGAGCGCATGCGAGCTCGGCATCGCCCGGTGGGTGAAAACGGGCAACGTGAAGCCGTAGACCGGTCACATGCCTGCCGGCCGTGCGTATCCCTGATTCAAGTAGGCCGCCGCGCGCCGCTGCTCTTCCTGATTGCGGTCTATGGCAGCCTGAGGCGGCGGAAGCGGTGCCGCAGGCGGGGCAGGGACGGCCGGCGCTTGCGCGGCGACTCTCTGGACGCACCGCGCGTCGCTCTTGTGGATCTCGAGCATCGCGGTCACGTCGCCGAGGTTGAGCGGCACGGTCGCGAAAACGGTCATGTACTGGTCGTCGGTGTCGTCAAAGACGTTGACCTTCTGCGACGGCAGGTAGGTCACGCCGTAGCAGTCGGCATCGCCGCTTTGCGCCTGCACGTTGCACGTCATCGGCATGGCGCGCGCGGCGCTCGCGCGGTTCGATGCGCGGTCGAGCTTGCGCAGGTACAGGGCTCGGCCGGCATAGCCGTGCACGACGGCGACGGCGCATTCCTGCTTGCGCGCCGCGCGCTTCTTCCAGTACGCGGCGGCGTCCTGGTCTTGCGCGAGCGCTGATCCAGCGGCGAATAGCACGCTGGCTCCGAGTAGCAGCGCGGCGGTTCTCATTGTGAATCCCGTGGGTGGTTTTCGCGAGATTCTACCCTGAGCGCCGCCAGCGCCTATTTATCGGGGCGGAGCTGCGCTTCGCGGCGCGTGGAGCACGGCGGCCGCCGCCTTATCCATCTCGGCCTGCACGTCTGCCGGAATCGTCCATTCCATGACCGACCACAGGTTCGACACGTCCGAGAATTCGAGCTCGACCGCATCGAGGGTCGTGCGGCGTGCATCGCGGTAGGCATCGCATGCAGCGTTGCGCTTCTCGCGCAGCTCTTCAATCGGGCCGTCGTGTGACTTCCCCACGTCGTCACGTTTCGCCTTCAGCTCTGCAATCTGCCTGTCTACCTCGCGAAGAGCGCTATCACGCGCCTCGATCGCCAGATTGAAGGCGTTTGCGGCGTCATCGCGGGCCGTGGCGCAATCGGCCTTGTCGAGCGCTTCCTCGGCGGATCCGCGCGCACGGTGATATGCGTCGCGGCGCGCGCGGTAGGCGCGATCGCGTACGCGGAAAGCCGCCTTGTTGGCTGCCTTCTGAGTGGGTGTAAGCTTTGCCATTAGGTTCCTGTTTTGTGTTGTGCTGGCGGCTACCGCTTGCCGACCATTCCGTTCAGTTTCAGCAGCATGAGGTGTCGTTCGGCGGTCACTTGCTGTTCGGGGCTCACGCGAACAGCTCCAACTGGCTTGCGTCGATCAGGCGATCGCCGTGCTGCCACACGTTCGTGCCGTCGAGCGTATAGCCGTTCAACCAGTACGTTTTACCCTTCTGGTGGCTCACCACGCCGACCACTGTCAGATGGAAATGCGGCTTCGACGGCGTGTGGTCGCCGTCGAGCTGGCGGACATACTCAGGGCACGTGCACGGGCCGCTGACCTTCCTGATGATGTACGGGCCCGTGTCGTAGTTCGTGCGGATGCAAGCCCCAATGTGGACGAGATTCACCACTCCCCCGCCATTCCATTGAGCTTCAGCAGCACGAAGCGCGCGTTGTGCGTCTCGGCGGCCGCCCGCTGCTCGTCGCCGCTTGCGTGGTGCGCCGGGATGCGCCGTGCCATGCCCGTCAGGTAGATCCGCTGCGTGCGCCGGATGAAGTCGTCCAGCTGAGGCATGGCGCGCGGTACGATCGGCTCGGCCGCCGGCGCCGCGAACAGGTCAACCTGCATCCGGCGCCCCTTGCTTGAGCTTCGCGAGGATTTCGCCACGGCGGCGCTCACGGCGCTCCTGCTTGAGTTCGAGCTCGGAATACCCCTGCACCCCACACGACGGGCAACAGATCCCGTCGTTCGCCCAAAAATCGCTCGCGAGCCGTGCCAGCGTCGCGTCAGTCCGCGCGATGTTCCGGTTCAGGCCTTCGAGCTCATGCCGCAATCCGCCTGGTCGCATCATGGCTGCACCTCGTCGCCAAACTTCGATGCGACATAGGCGCGCATGGCTGCAATGAGCGGTGTCGAACCCGAAACGCAGTCATCGTCTCGCGCATCGATGTAGTGGGAATCTCCGGGATAAGCTCCCCCATTGGCTCCCGGAAGGATTGCAGACCAACCGGCATCACCGCGCCAAATTGCAATGCGCTCGCGCTCGATGATCGGGCCGCCGTGGCCCCAGTTCGATGACGGCTCGAAGTATTTCGCGCAGTCCCATGAGGTCTTGGCAATCGAAAGCCGGCCAAGGTCGTTGATCAGCGCATTGCCCCATTCGCGCGGGTTCGTCGTGTAGCACTTTCCTTCGGCGCGAGCGACCCACAGGTCGAGCTGCGCACCGGTCAGTTCGGATACCTTCACTGGATCTCCTGCAGGTCAGCGATCGCGGCGCGGTTCACGAGGCAGCCGCGATCGAAGTTCTCGCACAGGTAGTCGGCCGGATTCCGCGACGCGCTTTCGACAAGGGTGCATCGAGCAACGTCGTCGGCCGTCGCATCGCGCAGCGTGAGCGTCGCGCCGGGGCACACGTCATGCCACCAGCCCAACAGCTCGCGCGGAATGTCGCGTTCCATCTCGGCGCGAGTCTTGAGCGTTGCCTTATACAGAGGCTTGGCGACCAGCCCAATGCCAGTCATGTCGATCATCTTACCGTCGAACGCGTGGTCGTATCCGGCATCGCGCAGCTGCTTCGCGATGTAGTCCCACATTTCCTTGGGAACGTCGAGCGTCGCGATGGTGTGCGTGTGAGTTCTCATGCGCCGTCCAGTGCGGTAAGGGTCTTGTTCGAGAGGATCGATTCTTTGACGGCCGCCGCAACAGCCTTGCGGCCGGTGCCATAGCGGAAGAAGCGATCCACTTCCTCGCGGATTGCGCTGTCGAGCGCCTGGCGCGCGGCAGTCTTGACGACGTGCGCGAGATTCTCGGGGGTGCAGTACCCTTCGACTGCGGCTTGAATGTCGGCGTCCATCTGCGCGGCGTGCTCGCTCAGCATGCGCTTGAGCGTATGCGTCATGCCTTCGACTTCGAGCCGGACGATGGGGACTGAGTGAGTGTGGGACATATCGGCGACCGTTGTGGTAACAGTCGCGAAGTTTATCCCACAGGTAAATTAAACGCCAGTGCGAAGGGGTGCGATGGTGATGTTGAGGCCGCGTTTGCGCATCTCGGCTGCCCATGCCTCCATGCGCGTGCGCTTGCCGAACTGGCGGCCGCTGTTGATGACGACGCTGCGGTCGCCGTGCACAACCGGGGCAGGGACGCGGTGCGCGAAGCAGCTGCGAATCTCGGCGCGATCCATCAGGCCGCGCACGATGGCGCGCGAGTCGGGTCGCTTCTCCTTGCCCCAACCGAACCACATGGCATAGAAGGCCGCACGGTCGAAGTCATCGACGTGCATCTGCACGGTGATGGGGCCGCCGTCAAAGCTCGCTTTGCCGTTGCCGGGTTCGAGCGTCTGGATCGCCTCGTCGTTGGCGAGAGTCGTGTAGGTGCGGCCGCCGAAGGTGACGGTCGAGGTGCCATAGGCTGCGTTCATAGAAGGCTCAGTTGTTTGAAGGGCACGACGTTCTCGAGCTCGCTCTTGACGCCGCCGGCATCGCGGAACGCCTGCCACTCAGCGAAGTGCGTCGCGCAGTAGTGCAGGTTCGGGCCAATCTCGTGCGCGTGCGCATCGCAGATAGGCCGATCGCACGTCTTGCCCTTGCCGACCGGGAAGTCGCACAGGTTCACGCCCACGTCGGCGCAATCGGCGCAGTGCGGGCCGAGCTTGCCGCACAGGAACATGCTGCCGCCGTCTTTCATCGGCACGCGATAGCAGGGCATCAGCCGTCCTCCTTCCCGAAATGCACCCGCGCGTCGTTGACGAGCCGATCCACGTCGGCCTTACCCATGCGCAAGATGAGCGTCACATCGATGCCGAGCATGTCGCTGAACACCTGCGCCAGCGCGCCGGCGGCGGCCTGCATATCGGGCAAGTCCGGCTCGCTCTTCTTCACGAGCTCGTGCACGGCTTCGACCAGCTTGCGCTTGTTGGCGATGGCACTCACGAATAGCTCCTGTCTCTCAAGTCGCCCGTGTAGACTGGCGCGCGCGCTAGCATTCGGTCGATCGCTCGACGCATGCCCTCGGGTGTTGGTGCCGTCGCTTCCTCATCGGTGCAGTAGCGGCAGAACGAGCCCCACTGAGGTTGCATTTCTCGGATGAATCCGATCGTCCCGGATCGTGTTTCGTTGATGCCGAACTCGACGCCACGGTAAGTCTCGCGATGCAAGTTCCGGGGAAGTGTCGAATCGCTCATACTGGCTTCGCCTCGAGCTTCAGCTTCGCCACATCGCGCGGCACGTCCGCGAGCACGCGCACGACGGCATCGAATGTGCCATGTGAGTCGTGAACCGTGCACGTCAGGTTGCTCGGCATCTCGATGCCGTCTCGCCACGCCTGAACGTCCACGCGGACGGTCAGCGGGCCGCCGATCTTCGTCTCGAACGGCAGCTGCTCTCCGCGATCGATCCACGCGCAATAGGCGAACGTCTTTTCGTATTCGCCGCCACCTGCGCGCAGAAGCCGGCCGGTGGTTTCCCACCAGGTGCCGAAGTCGATCGCTACGCGTTGTCCCTCGACGTGCTCGGGATCGACAGCCGGCGCCATGTTCGGGCTCACGATGGTGTAGCACACGAGATTCGCGCGCTCGGCCGCTACAACGGCATCCTCATGCGTGTCGAAGGGCGCGGCGTGGCGAAGCGACGGGATGAATTTGGGCCTGCCGTCGTTGATGCCGGTGCCGTAGCACAGGAAACCCGGCTCGTTGTCGTTCGATACGACGTAGTGCGCTTGCTTGGTCATGTCAGCTGTCGTCCTTCGGTTTGTTGCAGGCCTCGCACGGGATGCCGCGCTTGGCCTCGGTTACGGTGTCGCACTTCATCCAGTCGGTTCTCGCGCCGCACTTGCCGCATTCGAACCTTGCAAGAACGTCATCGGCGCCATCGCCGCCCGCGTCGAATACGTGCATGAGGACGCGGCGCGGCCGGCGCGGCTTTTCGCCGAACAGGTCGCGCATCTCGGTTACTCGACCTTCGTGAAGGTGCGGTGGATGATCGTCTTGGGCTCTTCGGTCACGTTCAGGTCGTAGGCGTGCTCGATCCAGTTGATCGCCGCCGGCTCAGCGTGCTTGCCACCACCGTACCAGTACGTCCAGCCGACCCACGATCCATCGGGCGCTTGCGCTGCCACCGCGTCCGACTCGTAGTGTCGCGACCAGTCGCACGGCAGCCCCGTCTGTTCGCCGGTGCCGCGCACTTGTTCGCGCGCGTCCTGCAGCGCGTTGTCGTCTCCTTCGGTTTGCTCGTAGAGCTCATCGACGTTCTCGGCCGTCACTTCCGGCAGCGTCGTTTTTTTCCACTCGGCGTGCTGCGCCAGAATCATCCATTTGAGCTTCTGCTCGGCGGTCATCTTCGTTGCTTCGGTCATACAGTCCTCACTGGTAGGCGGAGCCGGGTTGTCCGGGCTCGTTGGAGTTGGTGCAGGTGTTGCGGTGGTCGTTCGCGTGCGGGCAGCGCTTGTTGCCGCAGCGCGCGCAGACGATCATCCGCGTCATCGCGACGGGTATTTCGAAGCCCATTCCGGAATCGACAGTCTTTCCCATCAGGCATGTGCGGCACTCGCACTGCGCCGCCGGCGTCGGCTGAATGACGACGGCGGCATTACTCGTGCCGTGAACGGGCGGCAGGACGATACCGGCACTCATTTGCGCGGACGCTGCGCGTGTGTTCCACGCCTCGGCCGCCTTTTGCGGCGAGTCTTGAATCAGCGGGCCACGCGCGCGGCACTTGCCGCAGATCCCCTGAAAGTAGCTGCCCACGCGCCGATAGTTGCCTCGCCGCTTTTCGGTGAGGCGGGCTTTCCCGCCATCGAACGGGCAGGGCGCGAGCGCAATTTCCGTGTCGGTCATCACTCAATCCTCCAGCGCGCGCTTGATTTGCTTCGCCGTCGTAAGGCCAGCAGCGCGGCAGCCGGCCTCAGTGGCGCTGTAATAGGCCATGCCGCCTTCGCTGGTGTAGCCGAGCCGTACCAGGCCGAGCGCCTCCATGCGCTTCATCGCCTCGGTCGCTTCGCCACCGCTCGTCGCGTAGTAGTTGCGCCACCCCCATTTCGCTTTGGGGTAGTGCCCAGGTACGGCGCCGAGCATGTGCTGCAGCTTGCGCATGTCGCCATCGCTGACTTCCGCCATGCTCACGCGCACCCAACCTTTCGGCGTTGCCTTGATCTTTCCGCCTACGCGCAGCGCCTGAAGCCGGCGATCGACAATCCGCCATGCGACTACGGAGCCGCGCGTGCGCGGCGTGGCTTCTTCCAGTGCGATTCGCTGGCTCTCCGCGCGCACGGCGCCGCATTCGATTTCGATGAATCGCTTCGGATCGTCGCCGATGCTCGCGAGAATCAGCGCATCGAGTTGTTCGTACTTGCTCATTGGCTTCCTTATGCCTGTGTGGGGTTGAGCGGGCAGTCAAATCCCTTGCAATACGCGCCGGCCGATACGGTCGCGCCGCACTTTCCGCATGCTTGCTTGGCAGGTTGAGCATCGAGCTCCGGGTAGAGCCGCGCGCGGACATGCGCGGGCAGGCCGACTGCGCGAATCGCGAACACTTCAACGTCGGTCAGCATTGGCGGCCGTCCTGGCGGCGCTTCGCCTGATTCGCGTACAAGTCGTTCCAGGCCTTCAGGGCAACGTCCTCATCGACCACACCATCCAGCTCAAGAAGGTTTCCGCGCGCCGTGCGCATCGAAAATACGACGCGAATCTCACCTTGCTTCGGCACGTCCCGCCCGATTCGAGCCTTGAATTCGCCGCTCATTGGTTCTCTCCAGTGCGGACTGCATCAGCCGGCCCTGCGGGCTTCGGCTGCCAGTGCGTGTATTCGGGGAATCCGGCACTGACGAAGCT
Source organism: Burkholderia sp. Ac-20349 (assembly GCF_017104865.1). Lineage (NCBI taxonomy): Bacteria > Pseudomonadati > Pseudomonadota > Betaproteobacteria > Burkholderiales > Burkholderiaceae > Burkholderia > Burkholderia sp. Ac-20349. The sequence goes on along the minus strand of NZ_JAAGPM010000014.1, from coordinate 68,890 downwards.
GGCCTCAACGATCGTGGGAAAGCCGGGATCGTTGTTCCAGGCAAGCACGTCGTCATCCGGAGCGATTCCTGCATCACATGGCCGCTGAATCGTGACGCTGATCCAGCTCGCTTCTGCGCTATCAGCGACTTCGTATTGCCAGCACCCGCCGTCATGCGTGGCCAGGAAGTCCTCGGCGACCAGTTCCGCGTGTACGTCGTCGTAATCTTCGGGCCGCTTGACGCGGATCACGATGAATTCGGGATGGCTCATTGCTTGGCTCCTTCGAGAAGGTCGAGGGCAGCCTCATACTCCAGCGCGCCGGGGCCGTATCCCTTGACCTTCTCGACTCGCCAGCAGGTAATGTCGGCGGTCTGTTCGACCCACTGCTTGATCGAGTCGGTGAGCGGTTTCATCTCCGATTCGTCAAACGGGCCAACCGTATCGGCGAGCTCCCCGACCTGTTCGTAGACCTGTTCCTCAATACGCTCAACGACTTCCTCCGCCAGCGAGGCGTGATTGATTTCGACGGGCGCGTTCTCGCCGACGTAGACCACCTGACCGTGACTGTTGTTGCTCAGGGCTTCGGCGATGGCGGCAGGGATCGAGTCGAACGGACCACTCCAGCGCTCCGCGTCGGGGCAGCTGGCATAGCTGTATTCGATGGACGGAGCCGGTGCTTGCTGCACGTTCGTCAGGCTGACAGGAGCGGATGCCGGAGCGAGAGGGGGTGCGGCGGCTGCGACCATAGCGGTGTAGGCCGGTTCGGCGAGGTGATGGGTTAGATCGGTTGCATTGAGCATTTCGTCGGTCGGCACCAACGGTACGAGCGCATAGCCGGCCGGGATCGCCACCGGCTGCGGGCCGGCGAACAGATCGCGCACTTCGATGGCGCCCGCGTAATCCGGCTTCCGCAATTCATCGGCATGCGCCTTCGATGCGCAGCGGTGCCAGTCTGCCGTTACATCGCCGGAGATCATGCGGAAGTCCCACGCCACCGGTTCCGCCGCCTGCGCGGGGGCGATCGCGCCAGCGATAAAGCCGTCGCGATATGCGAGCGCTTCTTTGATCGGCGTGTTCGAGTTCGCCCACTGTCCGGCCGCGAGCGTCGCGCGCTCGTTCAGGTCGGCAGTCCCTTCCGCCCCCGCCGCATTGGCTCCGTCGCAGAACGCTACCGGTCGAACTTGCCAGCCGGCGACGAGCTGATCGTGTTTCCCATCGAACTCGACCGTGAAGCGTGAGACATGGCCGGTCGGCGAGATCCACGCCCAGCCGATCTGCGCCCCCGCCGCATTGGGCGATGAGGCGCGGGCCTGCCACTGATCGGCCGATTCCTTGGATGCGAACAGCAAGCCGATTCGCGTGTCGGTATCGCGCTGAATTCGCGGCGTCGCCGCCCGCTCGTCAGCCACTGGCGGTTCGGGCTGCACGGCATCGTGCAGTCGCTGCTTCAGCACGTCGACCATGTTTTGATACCGCTTCACCGAGGCTTCAAGCTGCTCGATGCGCTCGTCGGCCGGCGCTGCTTCGTGCTGCTCGACAGGGGATGCGGCGAGCAGAAAGTCGCGGACACGCTTTCCGAGCGGATAATCGTGGTCGTCATCCTCCATTCGAGCGACGACCCGAATCAGGCCGCCGTGGCCGTTGACAGCAAACTCGTACCAGTCCCCGTCGCGTTCGGTTTCAACGATCGTTAGCGCATCAGCGAGGCTCTTTTCGGTGGTCATGCCTTCGCTCCCATTTCTTCGATCATTGCCTGGTAGATGGCTTGTGCCGGCGCGCGGTAGCGGGCCTGGCCGATCGGCGCGTTGTCGTTGAGGTGCTCGGATGCGACGTGTTCGCCCCGATCGAGGCCTGCCTTCGTCGGTTCGATCGGAACGATCACGCAGCCTTCCGGCGCTTTACCTTCTGCGGTCATGTGCGCGGCGATGGCGGCCGTGAGGCGCAGGGACAGCTGGTTGAGTGCGTTGTGACCCGGTTGATTCGGGTCAAAGTACAGGGTGATGGTGCCGTGCTCGATGATGTGCGGGCAGTCGAGCGCCGCCATGTAGATCGCCTTCATGTTGTTCTCGCGGTGGTTTAGAGCGGAGCCAATCTTAGGCGCCTAACGCCTCAATGGCAAGAGAAAAGTGTATCTACGGGGTAAATATTTTACCCGAGGTTCACGGGGTGGCGGCGCAAGACTGCGCCGCGCGAGGGTTACGCCTTGGTTGGGGCCTTGGCCGGCTTCACGCAGGCGTCGTAGTGACCTTGGATCGCCTTCAGCTTGCCTTCCGGTGTGAGGCTCGATCGCAATGCGATACCGATGAAGCCGATCGTGTGCTGCACGCGGCTCATGTGCTGCCGGTAGCGCGCCTGTTCGTCATCCGGCGCCTTCAGCCTCTCGCCGAGGTCGATGAACACCTTCGACGCGTCCCAATCGAACCCCGGATAGATCGCGCGCACGAGCTTCGACGGCGTGCCGCCCATCGTCGCGTGTCCTGGGTCATACGCGACGCACAGGCGCTGCGTGCGATGCGAGCGCTCCGCGATCGCAGCGAGGCGCTCAACGGCTTCCTCGACGGTTATGCCGTCCGGGTAGGTGGGATAGCTCACGACGGCAGCCCGCACATTTTCGCGATCAGGCTGAACACGATCTGATTCGCCTTGCCCTGTTCCGTACCGCTAATGTGGTCAACGCAGAAGCGGCCGTTGTACTCGTCCAGCCTCCCTTCAACCGCACCGGCCTTGATGAGCGCGCCATACAGGCTGTATTCCCATCCGCTGTTACCGAATGGGCTCTTGCTGCTGAATCCTTCGCCCTCGTCCCACAACGCTTTCAGCAGCTCGCCCAGGTACTCGCGAATGCTCACCTCGCGCTCCAGATCCGTGCAATGGAAAACAAAGTCCAGCAGCTCGGGGTTTTCGCACGGGGCCGGCGCGGGGATATAGCGCACGCCGTCGATGATTACGTTCATTGTTGGAGCTCCTTCAGGTGGTGATTGATCGCGGCACGCAGTCGCGCGCGCTCGCGACGTGCCGTTGCGCTCGCTTCGTTGCGCGTGTTGTAGAGGGCGATGAGCTGCTCGTCGTCCGACTGGTGCGGATCGCCCTCGTAGCTACCGTTGTGGTCGCTGTAGAACTCGTTCAGGCGCTTGCGGTGCGCGGCCTGAGCGCGGCGCATGGCAGCTACAGCGGCTTGCGTGACGATCGCCTGTTCGCCAATGGCCGCGAGCCGCTTCTGCGGCTCCATCAGCCGCAAATTCCGCACGAGAACGCGAAAATTGGCTCGGCTCATCGCAGTTGACCCATGAGCCTCGCTGCCTTGCGCGCGCGCTTCGCCTCAGCGGCCGCCAATCGGTGCTTGTCGTCATCTGTCACGGTAGGGCGCCAGTTGCGATCGGCGTCTTGGTTGAGCCGGTGCAGGGCATCCAGCGGAATAGGCGAGCCGATCGCGGTCAGTGCTTCTCCGAGCAGGAGAATGCGTGACGACGGCAAGCCGAGGCGGTAGCGCCGGCTGATATGGGGCGTCGCAACGACGGCGACCCGGCGCTCAGTCTCCGCAGGCTCGCGATTGGTTTCGTTCAATTCGGCTCCTTCGGCGGTGGTGGCATCCACGCGTTCGCCAGGGCGAGCACGAGAAGCCAGTAAGCGGTCAGTGGGTTCAACGTGCGCCTCCATTGGTCAGAAATTTTCCTTCAGCAGAGCACTCAGCTCGCGGAATTTCGAGAGGCGCCGCTCGGAGTGCTCGACGCGCTCTTCGATGCCGAGCGCAGCCGTGTCGATCCTGTCGGCGATCTGGATCAGCTCGGCGGCCTGCTCGCGGAGCGCCGACGCGATGCCACCCAGGATCGAGATAGGGGTGCTCTCATCGGCAGTGGTCTGGATGGCGGCCGGCGCCACCGGCTCGACAGGGGGCAGACTTTGCTCGCCGGCGGGGAGTGAGATGGTTTCGCGCTCGCGCGGCGTTACTCGCTGGAAAGCGCCCCGTTCGGGTTCCTTGATCAACCCCGCGTCCTTCAGGCTGTCGAGGCAGCCTTGCGCAGTGCGAAAATCGACGCGCGTGCTGCTTCCCATGCGCGACATCTCGGTGACGATCTTGTTCGCGCTCCATGCCTCCCGGATTGGAACCCCCTCGAATATTTTGCGTGCGATCGCCGTTTGGCCTTCGAGCGCGATCTTGAATTTGGCTGGTGTCATCTCTTTATCTGCTGCTTTCAGTCCGTCATAAAAGCCCTTGGCGTACACCCTCCGGTGTGCGCCTGGCTCACGATCAGTCGCGGGCATGGCAGTCAGGCTTTCGCCGCCGGTCGGGTGAGCATCAGGCGGCTGAGGGAATCCCGGTAGTCGTGCGCGGTCACGCAATTCGCCAGCGCTTTCGCAACGGTGGCCGGCTTCTCGGCGGCCATCTGGATCCAGAAGCGGAACAGCGCGCCGTCGCGCTCCGTACCGGGCGCGATGAATTCGGCATCCACTACCTCGTCCGCCGGCACGCCGCGAATCGCGAGTGCGTGCGCACGCGCGGCGTGGTGATAATCGAGATTCGCGTTCTCGCCGTAGAAATGGATCAGCCTGTCCGAAAGGAACTGCAGCATGTCGGCCGGCGTGGACTTGCCGTAAAACGTCGGCGCCGCCTTCGTCAGCGCCATGCTCGTTCGGAAACGCTCGAGCGAGCGTGACCAGACGCGGCCGTCCGGCGCGCGGTAGACGACCGTACGCGGGAATTTCTCGGCGCGCTCGCCGTCGTCCGGCTCACTCGTCACGAGTAGTACGGTGTACGTGTTGCCGTTGCGATGCAGGTACTCTGCGCCGGCCTGCGGAATGGGGATCAATTCGCTCATTGCTGCATGAGTTGTAGGTAAGGGTTCAAAGGGGTGACGCGAGCCTTCGCGTTGATGATGGTTCGCATCTTGTCTCGGTACCGCGCGCACGAGGCAACACGGTTCAGGCGTGGCATCGGCTTGCTTTTCTTGTCGCCGGCAGACCACACCGGCGTGTGGCGACCGGGGCCGTCCGGCGGGTTCCAGTCCGATACGTAGGAAAGCTTGGCGTCTCGCAGACCGTGCAAATGATCGCGAACGGTTCGCTCCTTCAGCCCGGAGTGGGTCTGCAGCTCCAGGTTCGTCAATGCACCATGCCGCTCAAGCAGCGCCAGGATGACGGTTCGATTCGGGTGCATAGCGCTCACTGGTCATCCGCCTTCTGCGACATGATTCTGGTGAAGGCCTCTTTGAGAGCGCGCAGCTTGGGGAGGTCAATTTTTCCGGCCGGGTACGTGCGCTCCAGTGACCCGAACCACCGACGCAGCTCGGCCAACTCATTCGCCTCGGTGACCTCGACGGTTACAGGCGTAAGCCGCGCCGAGCGCGACGATGCGCCTTTCTCATACCCGGCCCTGCGATCGAAGCGACGCTCTTTACCGCTTCCAGGGGCCACGCAGATCACCAGCGTTGCGGTGACGCGCTGCACTTCGAGCAGGGCATACGTCGTTTGCCTGCTCCAGCCAGATTGCTCCGGCAGCGCAGCCCAATCACCGGGTTTCAGCGACCGCAGCCAATTCATCCGCGTGGCTTGATCCTTTTCGCACTCTGACATTTGACGCTCCCTAGGTTTATTTACCGCCCCGGTGAATTTACCCGAAGGATAAACTAATTTCCTTGCCTTGTGGGTACCGTCGATGGAAAAATGACGCCCCATGAAGAGTGATAACTACTTTCTGTATCACGGCGATTGCCGCACTGGTCTTGGCTATGTGCCCGACTCGTCGGTGGATAGCATCGTGACTGATCCACCGTACGAACTGGGCTTCATGGGTAAAGCTTGGGATAAATCTGGTATCGCCTACGACGTGGCGATGTGGGCCGAATGCCTGCGCGTGCTCAAGCCCGGCGGGCATCTGCTCGCGTTCTCTGGCACGCGCACGTATCACCGGATGGCGACCGCGATCGAAGACGCCGGATTCGAGATCCGCGACATGACGCCGTGGCACTACGCGCAGGGCATGCCGAAGTCGCGCAATCTCGATGGTGAATGGGAGGGGTGGGGCACGGCGCTCAAGCCTGCTACTGAGCCGATCTGCGTCGCGCGCAAACCGTTCAAGGGCTCTGTTGCCAACAACGTAGCCATTTATGGGACGGGCGCCCTCAATATCGACGGCTGCCGCGTATCGGCTGGCACCCCGCCGGCGCCGACCGTCAACCCGGACGTTCGAGGTGGGCGCTACAACTCGGACAACTCTGACCGGGCGCGCGTGGGTGAATACGTGCCGTCCGAGCTCGGCCGCTGGCCGGCGAACGTGCTGCACGACGGATCGCCGGAAGTGCTTGCGATGTTCCCCGATGCGAAGGGTCAGCAGGGCGATCTGAATGAGACTGGCCGCGATCGCCCATCATCTGGCCGGTTTGGTGACATAGCTCCCCCGCGCGCGCATAAAGCGCGCGTCGAGGATGACAAGTCCGCCGCCCGGTTCTTCTTCTGCGCGAAAGCCTCGCCGACCGATCGGCACGAAGGCCTCGACCGTCCAGGCCCGCAATTCAAGAAAGGCACGACGCTGCGGCAAGTTGAAGTCGCGGCGGCGGCCGGCGCGCTGAAAGGCAACACGCATCCGACCGTCAAGCCGACCGAGCTCATGCAATTTCTGACGCGCCTGGTTACGCCGCCAGGCGGCATCGTGCTTGATCCATTCGCCGGCTCGGGCTCGACAGGAAAGGCCTGCATGCGCGAAGGCTTCCACTTCATCGGCTTCGAGCTCGACGCCGCGCACATAGCGATCGCGGATGCGCGCATCAAGCACGAGCTGCTCAAGCTCGGCATCGAAGCGCCGGCCGATCCCATCGTCACACTCCCGCAACCTGAGCCAGCCGCCGACGAAGCGCCGCAGCTCGCCCTTATCTGAGGATCGAATGAGCAATAACCGCATCACACAAGAAGGCATCGAAGCAAAGATCGATTGCGAGTCGTACGAAGTGCTGGCCGATGGCCGCACGACGCTGTGCACGCTCACGCTTAAAAACGGCTGGACGCAGGTCGGCATGTCATCGTGCGTGGATATCGCCAACTTCGACGCCGATAAGGGGCGCCAGTACGCGCGCGAAAAGGCGATCGAGCCACTGTGGGCTCTCGAAGGCTACCTGCTGCGAGAGAAGCTGCACCGCAATTCGACCCTGCAGAAGTGGTGCCCGGAAGGCGCGAATCCGCACGTGCACCAGTGCGCGAACGGCGACGTGGCGATCATCGACGCGAACAAGGCCGAAGTCATGCTCGTGCTCATAGCGCGCAAAGGCAGCGGCGCAAACGCGTACAAATTCCTGAACGCGCTGACGCAGGAAATGGCGTGAGCGATATCGAATCCGTCCGAGCGCTGGCTACCGAAAACGCGCGCCAGATCGCGCAGGCGAACACGCAGGGCGCGCAGATAAAGCGCGCTGCACAGGCCGAGCTCGCGCAGGTCGAGGCGAAACTCGCCGCGATGACGGCCGGCGCCGTCGTCGCCGATCCCGCCAAGCACGGCGAATACCAAACCCTTGTCACGCAGCGCGACCAGCTGCGCCGCGCAGTGGAGAACTGATGGCATCACTTTCGCAACAACCAACTGTCACTGTCGAGGCGGCGCTCACGCTGGACGAGGCGGAGATGCGCGCACTGGAGGCGATCACTGGCTACTCGGCGAACGATTTCCTATCGCACTTCTACAAGTACATGGGCAAATCCTATCTTCGGCCCCACGAGGCAGGTTTCTGTTCGTTCTGGAATTCGATTCGCGAGCCGCTCAAGCTCATCTTGAAACGCGCCGACGCCGCACGGGACGCGTTCGGGCCCTCGAGCGATCCACGGCCGGAGCTCCCGCCGCTCGGCGCGAATGTCTCCGCACTCCTTCAAGCGCGCGTGGTGCGCGCTGAGCGCGCGCTGAAGAGCGCCGGATTCGAGGACAAGGGCGGTGAGGATTGGAGGCCGCCGCTTGGCCGGCCGCCGTTGTCGCCCGAGCGTATCGCCGCAATCGCGAAGGACTGCGCGGACAGCCTCGGCGAAGACAAGACGGTCGGCGTTGCTCCTGAGGCATACATCGAGCGCGCTATCCAGCTCGCGCTCGCTGAACAACAAGGACGGAAGCCATGATCCAACTTCACCTGACGTTCTTCCCGCTTCTCTTCTGGCTGGTGGTCGGTCATGTCATCGCCGACTATCCGTGGCAGGGTGACTTCCTCGCCACCGCGAAAGACCGCAATACGCCGATCGGCAAGCTGTTCTGGCCGCACGCGCTCGGCGCGCACGCGATGATCCACGCCGGATTCGTCGCGCTCTTCACCGGCTCCGTAGCCCTCGGGCTCGCGGAGGCCGTCATCCATGCGCTGACCGACTTCCTCAAGTGTGAGAAGCGCATTTCGTTGAACACCGATCAGGCGATTCATTTCGCTTGCAAGGTACTTTGGGCCGCGATCGCGGCAGGAGCTTTTGCATGAAAAGGATTTTCGATTGGGTGATGGGTTTGTCAGGGGCTGCGTTGCTGCTGATTAACATTCTGCGCGCCGTTCAGGAATTCGACGCCGGTCATTACTGGTGGGGCGCGTTCCTGGTTGCATTCGCGCTCTTCTGGTTCGGTTCCATCGCGGCCGATTTCCCACCCAAACAAGGCAGTCGCCGCGCTCACTTTCAAGAGCGCGCCAGCAATTACACCCTCTACCGCTACTTTGCCTTTGTGCTCGGGATCCATGTAACGATTTTCGCGCTTCCCTATCGGCTGGCGGTGGACGTTACGGTCGGTGCTGCGGCAGGTGTGTTCTACGCGACCAAGCGAACGTGGCATGAGCTGCGCGATATCTTCATCCTCGCAAGAGCGATCGAGCGGCACCGGCGCGTGTCTGCCGATCCCGATAACCGATATCCGGTTTGAGCAAGACCGAACGAAAGCCCGCCTCGTGCGGGTTTTTTTGCACCCGAAAAAAAGTCGTGACGGCAAATTTCCGTCATGCAAAGCGCAGACGATCAAGCCCTTCTGAGTGCCGTTCCGGCATTCATCAGCATCTCCGACATGCTGAAGGCGACGCCCATAACTGAGGGCGCCGATCGCTTCGTGTATCTCGAAGCATCGAATGAATCAACGGATCAACAGGGCGAGGTAGTGCTCGCGAAGGCGCTCGCCGATTCGGCTGCCTACTACCTGAAGTTCGGCAACCTCGATATCGACCACTACACGCAGATTGGTGCGAAGCAGGGCATTCCCAACTACGAGCTGTACGAGATTGGGCGCCCGATCGAGGTGCGCGCGGACAAGGGCACGACGTTCGTCAAGGCGCAGATTTACACCGGCTCAGGCGCGGCCGCCGAGCGCGCAAACAACTTCTGGTCGTCCCTCGTGGATCTGAACCCGCCGAAACGCTGGTTCCCATCCGTGGGCGGCGCCATTCAAGAGAAGGAAGTTGGCATTGACCCGGCGACGAAGAGCAAGCGCGTGCTCATCAAGCGCGTTCGCTGGACAAACATCGGCCTGAGCCTCACCCCCGTCAACCCGAACCTCGCGACCGTCTCGACCGTTCCGTTTGGTGCCCTTACGAAGTCGTGGGGCTCCGATGGGTTCGATCTGGCGAAGGCGCTCGAGGCTGGCTATGGAACGGACTCCGCATCGCTCACTGGCGGTGCGGCTCTGCGGGTGCAGTCGCTCGATCGCGCGCTGCACTCCTATTGGGATATGCGCGATCACATTTCGGACTCGATCCTCAAGGGCAAGGTCAAGCCGCGCCCGGACGAGATTTACCGTGAAGCTCAAAAGCGTTTCGGATTGTCAGCCAGTGAGGCAGGTGAATTCGCAGAGCGGTTTTTGGGCGACCTGAAACACAACTTGAAGGAGAAGGAATGAGTTTCAAAGCTCTGTTGGATCGTTTCGAGGCGCTCCAGAAGTCGGCGCCCGCCGATGGTGGTGCTGACGACGACAAGATTGCCGCCGCTGCGGCCGCTTCGGGTGATACGGCGAATGCCGATGGCGCCGCCGGTTCCGGCGACGCTGGCGCGGGTGCTGGTGATGGTGCCGGCGACGCTGCAGGTTCGGGCGCCGGCGAAGGCGAAGGTGAAGGCAACGAGCTCCTGGGCAAGTCGTTCACGATCCAGCTCGATGACGGCTCGGAAATCGAGGCGCACGACGGCACCGAGCTCGTCAAGTCGCTGGTGGAGCAAGTCGGTGCGTTGCGGGGCAATGTCGATGGCTTGAACACCGAGCGCGAGGAAATGACGAAGGCGCTCACGACGGCGTGCGAAGTCATCGAGAAGCAGGATTCGCTGCTCAAGTCGCTGTCGCAGAAGGTCGATGCGCTGAGCAAGCAGGGCCGTGGCCGGTCGTCCGTCTTGACCGTGACCGAAAAGCCTGCCGCAACGCAGCTGACGAAGTCGGAACCGGCCGGCGTGACCGGCGAGGACTTCATGGCAAAGGCGATGCAAGCGTTCGACGCTGGAAAGATCGTCGGTCGTGACGTTGCAATTGCTGAACACGCGATCGCTGCCGGGAAGGAAGTTCCCGCAGATATCCGTACGAAAGTTTTGTCCTAATTCTTCGGGAGAGAAGGGAATATGATCAACCCGGCACTTTTGCAGGGACTCGCCAGCGGTCGCGTCATCACTGGCGACATGGCGATGGGGGACGCCGAAGCGCTGCAAAAAGCGCTGACGGCGGGCTACGGCACCGACGTTTCGACGCTGACCGGCGGCGCTGCGCTGCGCATCCAGTCGCTCGACAAGACGATGAAGACCGTCATCCAGGAGAACAAGCACTTCGTGCTGTTCAACGAGCTGGCGAAGTCGAACGCAACGGCGACGGTTGACGAATGGACGGAACAGTCGGGCGTCGGCGGTTTCCTCGGCGGCTCGACCAATACGGAACTCGGCAACATCAACCAGGCGACCGGCGACTACGCACGTCGCGTGGGCATGGTCAAGTTCCTCATGACCCAACGCCAAGTTTCGTTCGTGCAGTCGATCACGAACAACATCGTGGAAGCGGAAGCGGTCGAAGCGCAAAACGGTGCTCTGCAGCTGCTGACGGACGCCGAATACCTGTCGTTCGAGGGCGATTCGACCATCGTCTCGACCGAATTCGACGGCATCGGTGCGCAGATTGCCAGCCTGAACTCGTCCGATCACGTCATCGACGCGGCCGGCGGCCAGGTCAACAAGATCGACCTGATCGACCAGGCAGCCGCGACGATCAGCGGGTTCGGCAACTTCGGTACGCCGACGCACTTCTTCAGCTCGCAGCTGGTGCAGTCCGACCTCAACACGTCGCTGGATCCGGCATTCCGCGTGAGCCTGACGAGCGTCGGTGGTGGCGGTATCGAGCTCGGCGCACCGGTCGTCGGCATGCGCACGTCGTGGGGCGAGATCAAGAACTGCCCGGACGTGTTTATCCGCGACGAGAAGCAGCTGACGCCGTTCGAACTGCGCTACCCGGCATACGCCGTGGCTAACGCAGCGCTGCAACCGGCAGGCGTCGCGGTCGCGGTCAACGCGTCCGGCGGTGCATCGAGCAAGTGGACGGCTGGCCAAGCGGGCAACTACTACTACGCTGTCACGGGCCTCAACGCGAACGGCGAGTCGCAGGCGGTTGTCACGGCTCAGGCTGCGGTTGTGGCCGGCGGCAACGCAGTGCTGACGATCTCGCGCTCGGCCGGCGGTCAGGAAACCGGCTATGCGATCTATCGCGGCCGCCTGAACGGCACGAACCAGCTGTCGGATCTGCGTCTGATGAAGCGCATCCCGTCGTCGGGCGGCGCAACGACGGTGTTCACGGATCTGAACCAGGACATTCCGGGCACGACGAAGGCGTACATCCTGAACATGCGCTCGGGCGCCGATGCGATCAACTGGCGTCAGCTGCTGCCGATGACCAAGTTCGCGCTGTACCCGACGAACGCGGCTGTGATTCCGTGGGCTCAGCTGCTGTTCGGCTACCTGCGTATCGCGAAGCGCCAGCAGCACGTCATGATCAAGAACATCGTGCCAGTCGGCGCGCAGTGGCGCCCGTTCAACTAATGGGTGGCGGGCCGGGGAAACCCGGCGTGTAACAACGACTCAGGCCGGCTCGTCCGGCCTGAGTCATACCTGAGACAGACATGACCATCAAAGTCCTTTGCACGCTTCCCAATGCGTCTCTGCTCATCAATGGCGTGAAGTTCGAGCACGTCATCGACGGCGTGGTTTCGGTTGACGAGCTGAGCCAGGCGCATATCGATCACTTCGGCGCGATCGCCGGCTACACAATCTTCGATACGGACGCCGATAGCGCGGCCGCCGACACCCCCGGCAACGCTGGTGAGGGCGCCGAGACGGCGGCGCCCGAGAGCGCGCCAGATGAGGCTGCGCAGCGCCCGCGTGGCCCGCGCAAGGCGCGCGGCTGACCCGTTTAGTGCGTGCGTCCGTTCGGCGGCCTTCGGGCCGCCGTTTTTATGTCGTGACGGCATTCTGGTTCCATGCCTACTCCGACCAATTCCGCGCTGTTCGTGCTCGCCGACGCGATCGCCGAGCTGCAGAACTATCGCCTGCCGATGATGGCGGCGAATTTCCCGCTCCCCGTCATCCCTGACGCAGCGACTCTCACGAAGAAGATCCTCGCGGCGGAATCCGAGCTCGCGCGCAAGCTCGGCATATACCTGCAGCCGACGACGATCTTCGGCGGGGCGGATCCATCAGCTGATGCCATCGCTGCACTCAACGGCGCACCGTATGCGGTCGAGTCCGGCTATGACATGACGCCGGACTTCTTCAGCACGTGGCAGTGGGGCACGTTCCTGCTGCGATCCCGCCCGGTTCAGTCGGTCGCGTCGATCAAGTTCATCTATCCGTCGCTGAATGCCCAGGTCGTAGACATTCCGACAACGTGGATGCAGGTAGACAAGCGCATCGGCCTGGTGAACCTCGTGCCGGGGCCGGGTGGCTTGAATATTCCGCTGAACATTTTCTCGATGCAGGCGATGAATAGCGGCTCAACCGTGCCGAACATGATCCGCGTCGTCTACGTCGCGGGGCTTGACCCGTCGAACCCCTTTTACGCCGATGTGCAGGACATGGCGATGAAGCTCGTTGCGCTGCGCATTTTGAAAGACACCTTCCAGCCACAGTCGGGATCCATCTCGGCCGATGGCCTTTCTCAGTCCGTATCTACCGACGTGACGAAGTTCGGAGCGGCGATCGACAGCGAGATTGCCGATCTGCGCGAGCGACTCGTCGGCCCTATCCTTGGAACCTTCTAAATGGAACCGCACATTCCCGGCGATATCGTTTTCCACCTCGGCCGCACGTGTCGCTATCTCGGTCATGGCCGCTACGAGCCGATCGAAACGCCGCTCGAGAAGCAAAGCTCGATCGCCGATGACGAGATGACTGCCGGCATGCGCGCGGCAATGGATCGGTTCGTTTCCGAGACGCCGTAATGCAGCTCAACCCCTCGAGCTTCAACCAGTTTCTCGACCGGATCGGCCAGCTCGTGACGTGGGCGCGCGGCTACGCGTGTCCATGCGTGAACCCGTCATCGGGTTCGCCGAAACCCAGCTGCCCGGTATGCCGGGCAAAAGGGCATACCTGGGACGCGCCGGTGCCGTGCAAGACGGGCGTAGCCGGCCGCGACCTTCACCAGAAGTGGGCTCAGTTCGGCGTTTGGAATCAGGGCGATATCGTGCTCTCCATTCCGTCCGATTCGGCGATCTACAACATCGGGCAGTACGACCGCGTGGTAATGCTCAATCGGTCTGAGGCTTTCTCGATCAACATAATCGCAGGCGTCAACACGAGCGTGCCCATCCCGTACGTGTCTGTCGATCGCGTCGCGTGGATGAGTCCGGACGGCAAGAGCGAGATTCTCGGGACTCCACCCGTCGTGAACCCGGACGGATCGCTTTCGTGGCCTGGTGGGATGCCGCCAAGCGGCGCAACGTACTCGCTCTCCGGCCGCCGGCGTCAGGAATTCTTCTGCTTCAACGATCAGCCGTGGGATCGGCCGCACTTCGGCGGCGCACAACTGCCACGCAACGTCGTGCTGCGCCGGTTCGACCTCTTTGGGAGAGGGTAGTGGCCGTCTTGCTGCAATGGATCAAGCGCGCGCGCTGGCATGCTTCCCTGTCGCACTGCTTCGAGGGATTGCTCATCCAGATCCCGATGACCATCGTGACGAGCAGCCACTGGTACGGCGCCGCATCGGTCGTCGTGTGGTACTGGTCGCGGAAGAAGCTGGAGGTCGAGATTTCCAGCCAGGGCGCCGGCGACACGCACGTCGATGTGTGGACGTGCGGCTGGTTCCCGTGGGAGTGGGATAGGTACAAGGCGCTCGACGTGCTCCTTCCGGCTGCTTCATCCTTTGCCATCGCTGCACTGGCCGTGCACCTGGGCATCCCCGCATGACCGCGAAGTACAAGATCGGCGTCGATCTATCGGGCGTGCTTGCCGCGCTCGATCAGAAGGCGCTGCAGCTGCTCGGCGCCGTCGCCGAAACCGTCCAGGCGACTGCCGAAGCAACGTCACAGAGCTGGAAGAACGCGGTAATGAAGGCGCCGCTCTACCAGGGCGACAAAGCCGCGTATGTCAACTCGATCAACTGGTTCAGCGTCAACCAGTTCGAGGCGATCGTGGAGTCGGATTGGGATCGCGCAGCACTCATCGAAACCGGGCAGCCCGCGCGCGACCTGAAAAACGCGCTCAAGACTTCCCTGAAGGTGCGCATTGTCCAGAAAGGGAAGCACGCCGGCCAGCGCTACCTCATCATCCCGTTCCGCCATAACACTCCAGGGAACGACGCGCACGCGGCCGCCATGCCCGACGACGTGTACGCGTTCGCGGTACAGCTCAAGCAGTCGCGCATCACCGGCCAGAGGCTCGTTCCAAATCAGCAGGGTGCATCGGTTGGTGGCAAGCCGTTGCTCATCAAGCGCAATACGTACAAGTGGGGCGGGGCGCTGCCGGCGGGGCTCGGGCCAAAGCTCAAGCCACACCACAAGACCGACCCATACGCCGGCATGGTGCGCATGAAAACGAACGCTATGGGCTCGGCCACGTCATCGGCCTATCTGACGTTCCGCGTGATGGGCGAATGGTCGAACGGGTGGATCGTGCCGCCGAAGCCTGGCATGTATATCGCGCGCGGCGTCGCGGCAAAGATGCAGGTCAAGTTCGATGAAGCGATCGGCATGGCGCTGAAGTCTGCTGCGGGGGAGTAGGTCGTGACGGGACGATCCCGTCATGATCTCGTTTCTCAACGCGCTTGCCGCTGGTAATGCTGTCTCGCTGATTCTTGCGCCGCCGCAAGGCGCGCGACGCTGGTCTGTCCTGCGCAAGCCGAGCGACGATATCAGCGGCATCAACGACGCCGGCGCGACGCTGGTGTACAGCGGATCCGAGAAGTACATCGTAGACGTGACCGGCCTGTACAACGGCTCGGCTTACTTCTATCAGCCGTTCTATTTCGACGGCACGACGTGGACGACCGCCGCGTCGGCATCAGTTACCCCTCAATGCTCCTTCGAGTTTATCGACTGCGACGTGCTCACGTTCGTTCGCGACCGCATTGCGCTCGGCCTTCAGGCAGCCGTCGAGCGTGAGGCGCTATTCCCCTCAAGCGGCTCGATTCCCGTCCTGACTGCCGCGCCGACCGAAGAGAACGTGAGCTTCCCGGTCGTGACGGTACACCTGCAGTTGAACGCATCAGCTGATCGCGCCATCGGCGAGGTCATCGGAATGGACGAGCAAGTCGATGCGAACGATGTCATGTCGTTTGACGGCTGGCTCGAACGCCATCAGCTGGCGCTCGGCGTGTGGTGCCTCAACTCGGATGAACGCATAGCAGTGCGAAATGTCGTGAAGGCGATTGTCCTGAGCAACTTGCAGGTTTTCGACGCAGCCGGGATGCAGCAAATCGACCTTCAGTTCGTGGATCAAGAGGATTTCGAAACGTACAACGCGCCGATGTACCAGGCGATTGGAACGATCAGCTGCATCGCGCCGGCAGCGATCGGAATCACGGCACCAGCCATTCAAGTGATTACCGCGCAAAACGCTTTTTAAGGAAGGAATGTCGATGACGACTACCACTGCAGCAACGGACGACGCTGGCACGTCCGCCAAATCGACCGGGAGCGGCTCATCCGCACCGGCCGCGCCGGCTGCGTCGCCCGCACCTAACGCGAGCTCGACCACCTACACCGCAACCGGCCCGCAAATCGTGACCGAGTTCGCACAGAACGCTGACGAGTTTTGCGCGTCGCTGTCCGCTGGCGACAAGCGCGTCGAGCTGATCAGCGCGTTTCACTCGATGGAAGTCGCTGCCGGTCGCGTACGTGATGTGCCGTCTGCCTATGCGGCGCGCTTCCAGGCGTTCATCAACCAGCCCGCCTAACTGGAGGCAGATACATGGGTATGTTTTTCAATGGGCGCTACTACGTTAGCCCCGCCGTCGTGAGTGCGGTAGACGACTCGGCGATGTTCGACCAGGGGGCAAGCGTTGGCAATACGCTGCTCCTGATTGGGCAATCGACGGGTGGCCTGCCCAACACACCGCTTCCGTTCGGGTCGCCGGCTGAGGCCATCGCGACGCTGCGCAGTGGCGAGCTGATGGAGGCATGCCGTAAGGCATTCTCGCCGAGCAACGAGACTGGCGGCCCCTCGAAGGTCATCGCCATTCGCGTGAACCCTGCCGTTCAATCGACGATGCAGCTGCTCGACGCTCAAGGCACGCCGACGATTACGATCACGTCGAAGGACGCGGGCCTGTACACATCGCAGATCAAGGTGAAGATCGAGAATGCGACGCTGAATGGCCTGAAGCTCACGCAGCAGCTCAGCCAGAACTACACCGTGCAGGACAACGTGTACCGCAACGCGTTTTCGGTGCAGTACAACGGCGTGCAGGCAAGTGCGACGATGACCGTAGGAGAGTCGAGCGTGACACTGTTCGCGCCGGCCGGCACCCAAGTCGCATCGATCGACCTCACGCAGTTCCCGACCGTTGGCCAGCTCGCCGACCGCATCAACGGCGTGACGATCGCCGGCGTTCAGCCATTCAGCGCGACCGTGCTCGATGGCAACTCGAATGCTCCGGCACTCAACGGCCTCGATGCAGCAACGACGGTGGATGTGAAAACGGCCGCCTATACGGCGACGGCGCACGTTCAGGCAGTCGTGGACTACCTGAATAGCGCGTCGAGCCCGTACATCAACGCGACGCGGCTGGCTGGCTCGGACAAGGTTCCGGCACTCATTCCGTTCACGTACCTGACGGGCGGATCGGATGGCGTGACGACGCTCGCGAACTGGTCGAACGCATTCACGACCGCTCAGACCGTCGATGCCCAATGGCTCACGCCACTGTCCAGCAATCCCGCGATCGCGGCGATGGCGGATGCGCACGTCCAGTACATGAGCACGATCGCGTTCATGGAGCGTCGCTCGATCGTCGGTACCGCGCTCGGCACGACTGACTCGGCCGGCGTGCTGGCAGCAAAGGCGCTCAATTCGGATCGCACGGGACTCGTCCACCTCGGCTACTACGGCTACGACGTGAACGGCAACTACACGTTGTTCCAGCCGTACATGACGGCCGCGCTGGTTGCCGCCGGCTTTGCGGGCCTGTCGCCGGGTGAGGCGATGACGAACAAGTCCCTGACGGTTTCGGGCTTCGAACGCGTTCTGCGCAATCCGACCGATACCGATGCGCTGATTCAGGGCGGCGTCATCCCGCTCGAGAGCAACTCGAGCGGCTACGTGGTCACGCAGTCGGTTTCGACGTGGCTGACGAACAGCAACTACAACCGCGTCGAGCTGAGCTGCGGTGCCGCGCTGGATTACGTCTCACGCACGGTTCGCGATGCGATCAAGCCGATGCTCGGCAAGGGCGGCACGCCGCTGAACCTGAGCGCAATCCTGGCGCGTGCCGATACCGCGCTGCGCCTGTGCGCGACGGCTGCGCCGGCCGGCCCTGGCGTTCTCGTGGGTGACGCGAAGAGCCCTGCGTACAAGAACCTGACCGCACAGCTGAACGGCAATCGCGTGTCGGTTTCGTTCCAGGGCAGCCCGGTCATTCCGATCAACTACGAGGACGTGACGATCCACGCTGTTCCGTACAGCGGCACGGCCTCGGCATAACGGAGGATAGATGCGCACCAACGTAAAAACGCGCAGCGGCAACCGGGTTGTCGTGCAGTTCGACGGCAACACGGTCGGCTTGCTGCAAAACATCCGCATGTCGGACGACTATGCGCCGGAGCCCGCGAGCGGGATCGGCGATATCCACGCGATCGAGTACGTGCCGACGATGGCTCGCCACACGGTCACGGCGGAAACCATGATCCTGTTCAACGGCGCGCTGCGTGAGATGGGCATTGCGCCGGAAAACGGTGATGCGGTTCTGCAGGGGAACGTGTTCGATATCTGCGTCATGTCGAAAGACGACGGCTCGATCCTTCGCAAGATCATGTCGTGCTCGTTCGCGAGCGGTGACACGGAAATTTCGAAGCACGCAATTCTGACCAGCAACTGTACTTTCAACGCGCTCGACGTGTCGGGCACAAGCATGTAACTAGGAGTCGCGCATGAAGAAGTTCCTTCAGCGCGGCCTGCATGACTGGCGCATGGTGGCACTGCTGATTCCGGCAGTGCTCATCCTCTGCACCAACATGCCGGTCGCACTCACCATCGGCTATTCGTTCTCGGTCGCGTTCATCTTTGCGGCGGCATCGCACCTGCTGCGCAAGGTGTTGTTCCCGTATGTGGATCTGCGCGAGCTGGTCGCACAGGCGGCCTGTACACCGCTCGGCTCGGCTGTCGTGTTTATGTCCGTCATGATCGTGCTCAGCTCGATCATGCTGGCTATCTCGCTATGGCTGTCGCACTGACGCCGCCGGACGCGTCGCTTGCGTATCTGCCAGTTGTCCGGTCAGAGCTTGTCGTGCTCTGGCCGGATCACCCGCACCCGGCCTACGTGCCGGCGCAGATTGAGCAGGAGACGTGCCCGTCGCTCAAAAGCAAGCTCTGCTGGAACCCGCGCGCCGAGCTCAAAACCTCCCGCGAGTACGGTTTCGGGCTCGGCCAGCTCACGATCACCTCAAAGTTCAATAACTTCCTCGAGGCGAAAAAGTGGGACAAGTCGCTGGCCGACTGGCAATGGAGCGATCGCTTCGACGCGAAGTATCAGGTTCGCGCGCTCGTCGCGTATGACCGCAATCTGTACCGGCAGATCAAGGGAGCCTCCGATCCAGACAACCAGTACGCGTTCGCACTGTCCGCCTACAACGGCGGCCTCGGCGGGTTGCTGAAAGACCGTGAGCTCTGCCGGCAGACCAAGGGGTGCGACGAGTCCCGCTGGTGGGGCAACGTCGAGCACACGAGCCTCAAAGCGAAAACCGCCGTGAAGGGCTACGGGCAGAGCTTCTTTAAAACGAATCGTGACTATGTGCTGAACGTCATGCGCGTGCGCTCGCCGCGATACGAAGAAGCGATGAGGAAAAAATGACCCACGAAGTCAAACACACGTTCACCGAGTACGTCGAAACGCCCGATCACGAGAAGCGTACCGAGAGCGCGCTGTTCCGCAAGAACAAGCGCACGCTCGTGCGCCAGCTCGGACTCGGTTGCTGGATTTGCGGCAGGAAGGAAAGCCCGGAGGTGCATCACCTCCACGAGTGGTCGGTATGGGGTGCGCTCGATCCGGAGAAGGTGCTCGACACCCTGCACGTCTTCGACCCCTACGGCTACACCCACAACATGGGCGACATGCCAATCGAATCGCCCGACGACATTCGGAACCTGCTCGTGCTGTGTGGCGAGTGTGAGATTGACGGCGTTCCGGTGCCGGGCGGCCACCATCGCGGCATCGACGCCGGCGTGCATGACGTGACGTTCCCGACGTGGGTTGCGCAGCGTGCGGTGAGGGACGGCATGTCGATCACGAAGGCGATTCAGCACGTCAAGGCGGTCGATCACCACCTGCAGGGGAGCAAACAGGCATGAGTCCCATTTCCAAGGTGCTTTGCGCGATCGCAGCCGTCGCGCTTCTTTTCGGCGCCGGTTACTTCGCCGGAATCCAACATGAGTCCGCTCAGTGGGCCGCCGAGAAGGCGAAGCAGGCTGGTACGAAGGCCGCCGTGACGACCGCCCAAACGGGTGTTACGCAATCCGTGGCGGTCGAGGCAAAGGCCGCCGAAACCAAGATCCAGACCGTCTATCGCGATCGGGTCGTCGTTCAGACAAAGGAGGTGCCCCATGAAGTCATTGTTCGCCAGGATGCTGGCTGCGTCGTCCCTAATCGCTTTGTCAGCGTGTGGAACACCGCCAACCGCCTGCAAGTTCCCGATTCCGCCGATCTACTTGATGAGCGCGCCTCCGGAGTTGTCCTCTCTGACATTGCAGCCGAGCACGACGCCGAAACGCAGCTCGCCCACGCAAACGCCGGCAAACTGATTCTCTGGCAGAAGTGGGCGCGCGAGCAGTGTGCCATCACCGGACAGTCCGGGTGCGACGCGATCGGTGCGGCCGAAATGCCGGGTGTCGCATCAGGTGCCGAGCCGGCGAAGTAGCTCACGGCAAGTCGTGATTGAACACTAGAAGGGCGATCAAACCGATCGCCCTTTTTGCATTTTCCCGACTATGGATGACCTTGACCGTGCGGCAGAACTGGAAGAGCGCACGCGCGCGGCAGAGATTGCAGCCGCGATCGCGGGGCCGAAGCTCAAGCCCGTTCGCTGCTGCCACTACTGCTTCGAGACGATCGGCGAGACGCTGCTCTTTTGCGACAAGGATTGCCGCGACGACTACGAGCGCAGTGCCCGAGCCGCCCGTTTGAATGGACGCTGAACCATGCGACAACCTTCCGATACCGATTTCTTCATCGACGTTTCTAGCGTCGGCAAATTCCGCTTCGCGCGCCGCACGTACGGCGACAAGATCCGCGTCCGCTCTGAATACCTGAGGCTCGTGCAGGACGTAGGGGACGAAGACCCTGACATCCGCGCACAGGCAGCCATCATCGCCGCGCACAAGGTTCTGTGCGTCGAGGCGCCGTCCGGTTGGGATGACCTCGAAAACCTCGACATGCTTGCGATCGACAACGCGGAGGGCAAGGTGCTCGACGTGTATCTGGCGCTCAAAGCAAAGGAGGACTCCTTTCGACAAGCGGCAAACAAAGGAGGCGCGCATCGCGGCGCGGGAAACGTACCAGACGATCAGCTTCTGGTTCCGCAAGCAGTACAACCTGAGCCCGCGTGACCCGCGCTTTCTCGAGCTGACGCCGGAAGAAGTCGAGGCCGAATACTACCGCCATCAGTTCGCCGCACGGCCGCCGGCATCCGAAGAGTTTGATGACGACGATTTCGATGCGGACGACATTCTCGCGCATCTCGAAGAAACGAACGGTGATTGGGAATCGCTGATAAATGACCAGTACGCAGATTAAGGTTTCAGCCGACGTAGCGGCCGTTGAAGCAGCACTCGATGCCGTCAACAAGAAGGTCGGCGAAGTCGATAAGACGCTCAACGCCGGCGCTGTCGGCATCGACACGACGGCCGCCGGGAAGCAGCTCGACGGGCTCGAGCAGAAGGCTGGTGACCTTTTCGATTCTCTGGAGGGGGGCGCCGTCAAGATCGACACGACGGCGGCTGAGAAGCAGCTTGACGAACTGGTTAACAAGGTCGATGACCTGGCAAAAGCAACCAAGGAGGCGGCCAGCGCTGGCGCCGACCTGGACTTTGATGCAGTCGCCAAATCTGCCGAAGAGGCGGCGAAGTCGGCCGAGGCGCTCGGCAAAGCGATCGACCAACAGGGCTCGGGCAAAGCATCGGGCATCCAGCAAAAAGTCGCCGAACTGAGCAATCTGCGCGAGACGATCGAGCGCGTTCGCAAGGTGCAAAACGTGCTCGCGAAGGAGGGCATTCAGCTCTCCCGCCGGCAGGCGCTCGAGGCGAAGAAGCGTTATGACGAGTGGCGGAAGTCCGGCGCGCAGGGCACCAGCAAGATTCGCAATGTCGAGCTGGACGATTTCGTGGATGGCGGTTGGCGCAAGATGGCGCTCGCCGAGATTGACGCTCGCCGCTTCCGCCGAAACGTGCTCTCAGCATCAGGTATCGATGCAACTCTGCCAGGCTCTCATGGTGCGCCGCAACAGGCGTCGGCGACGCCACGTCAGCCGGCCCGCGAGCTGAAGGAAAAGACGCCCGCCCAGGTGCGTACGCTTGCGCAATTCGCGGCGGGCGCCGTTCGCGACGCGCTCGGAGGGGTCGTAGATACGGCCATGCCGGGAGGCGGCGGCATCGGCGGCCGCATTGCCGGTCGCGGCGTCACGGCGGCGGCCGCGAGCGAGGGAGGGCTGTTCTCGATGGGCGGCCTCGGCCGGATGGCGACGGGCCTCGGTATCGGTGCACTCGCGTTTGGCGCCGTAAAGGCGATCGGCGCCATCAAGCAGAAGGTCGGCGACGCCGAGGATGAATCGACGGCTTACACCGATCTGCGCCACGCGCTCGGGCAGACGCGCACCGACTTCGATCTGCTGCGCGCCTCTTTACGTGATTCAGTGAAAGGGCTCGGCGTAACGAACAACGAAGTCATCGCGCTCGGCTCGCAGTTCGCGCGCATCGCCGGCTCGGCGCCTGGGCACGAGCGCGAGCTCGGCGCCGACGTACGCACGAGCATTGCGTTCTCGCGTAGCTACGGGCTGGATCCGTCGCAAGGCGTCGGCCTGTTTGCGACGGCGCGCCACTTCGGTGTCACGCAGAACGATAGCCAGAATCGCAGGCTCGCCATGATGATCGGTGATGCGGTCGGCAACGCTGGGAGCTTCGCCCGCATGCCGGACATGATCGCCGCCGTCGAGGGCTTTACCGAGCGCGCGGGCCGCGCGACGCTCGGCGAGGCGCCGAACTTGGACGCCTATCTGGATCAAATGACGAAGCTCACGGGCCTTCACATGAATGGGCTCGATACGCGCGGCGCCGGCAGCATCCTGAGCGGCATTACGAACGCGTGGCACGCCGGCGGCGGCTTCGGTGAGGCCTCGCAAAATTTCCGCATGCGCATGTTCTCGAACGCGCTTCCCGGCTTTACGGCGCTCGACCTCGGCGCGATCAACGACGCGGATCCACTCTCGACCGTCGATCAAGTATTCGGCAAGAAGTCGCCGTTTTACCGACTCGCGGAGTCGCGCGGCGACAAGGCCCGCATGACGCAGCTCGACGGCTACGTCAGGGCGGCCGGCAAGCGCTCGCTGCTCGATACCGAAGTCGATGGCGTCATGCGGGAGTTCGACAAGCAGCCGGGAATGCTCGAGGACACCCTGTCGCGCAACTATGGAATCTCGCACCAGCAGGCGGCCGCGTGGGCTCTGTCGCGGCGCCAAGGGCGAACGATCGGCATGTCGGAAGTGACGCTGCGCAACATGGGGATCGACCCGCGCAGCATGCATGCCGACTATTCCGCGCTCGCGCAAATGAACAGCGCGAACCCGGACGAGCTCAAGCAGACGGCGCGCACCTACCTGAAAGACGATTCGATCAGTCAGAAGCTGCGCGGCTCGCTCAAGGAGCGGCTCGACGGCGCGACGGACGACGAGGGCGTCGAGACGCTTCGCCGGTCGCTCATGCAGATGGCCGCAATGGTCGGCTCGCCCAAGGACGAAGGCGAGAACGTGCGCAGCGCCGTCGTTGACCTGAAGAATGTCACCCAGGACATGGCGTCGCACCTCGTTCCATACACGAACGATATCCGCGACGGCATCTTGGCGCTCGCGATGAAACTGGCCGGCAGCGACGACCGCGTAAAGGCGATCCAGCAGCGCGAATTCAGCGCGCCGGAGCGTGCCGTCGTCGGCGAATACGACCAGGCGCTCAAAGCGCGCGACACCGCATCCGCTGCGCTGTCGGCGGGGCCGAAAGGGGCGATTTCCGATCTGGACAAGCAGATTGCGGATTTCGAGCGCGAGCACACCGATCGCAACACGCACGCGCTCAACCTGAATACGGCGCAGCGCGCGCAGTACGACAACCTGAAGAAAATGCGCGCGGCGGCCGCTGGCGACGGCTACTCGGCGAAGCTCCAGAAGGATCTGGACGACGCAACCAAGCACCTGGCCGATGTGCGCGAGCGAGCCGCGAAATTGGCATCGACGGCCGGCGTCCACTTCAAGGATTGGCAAGTCGGCATCGGCGATGGCTCCGACGAGTCGCGCATCAACGATCAAAACCGGCTTGCGGATCACCTGGGGCAAATGGTCGGAAACGAGGGCATGGGATCGGGCGGCGCAGCCGGGAGTGCCAAGGGCTTCTCGAAGAAGTACGGGCCGGCCGCCGAGATGGCGGGGAAGGCGCTCGGCGTCGATCCCAAGGTCATTCTCGCCCAATGGGCTCACGAAACCGGGTGGGGCCGGTCGGTCATCCCCGGCACGAACAACCTCGGCAACATCAAGGACTTCAGCGGTGGGGGTGTCCAGGCACGCGACAACGCGACGGGCACGCTCGACCGCTACCGCGCCTATGACTCTACTGACGCCTTCGTGAAGGATTACGTGAAGCTGGTGAAGGGGAAGTATCCAGGCGCCGTTGGAGCGGGCTCTGACGCACGCAAATTCGCCTCGGGCCTCCAGGCCGGTCACTATGCCGAAGACCCCCGCTACGTCGAAAAGTTGGTCAACACGACTGCCGCATTCGCCAGCGTCAATCCGGATCCGGCGGCTGATGCCCATGTGAAAAACAAGTCTTACGGGAACATGCAAGTGCCCGCGTCGGCGGCCGCCCAAGGCCCGAGCGGAGCAATGGCCAGTGCGATGCAGCGCTACTCATTCGACCACAAGATCACGCTCGTGGATCAGAACGGCAAGCCGCGCGCGGCGCCCGTCTTCACGACGGTACAAACGAGCCCGACACCTAGCGGGGCGAAGTCGTGAAGCTCTATCAACCCCAAATTCAGGTGCGGCTCATCAAAGCCCGCCCGCGCGCCGAGATCGTCAACGGAAAGCAGGCTGCCGCGTCGCGCTATGGCGCCAACTTCACCGGCATGGATCTGACGCCGTACCTCTCCGAAGACGGGCCGGTGGCGGTCACCAAGTCTGTTCGCGAGGCCGCCGGCGCGTTTTCCTTCACGTTGGTGGATCGGCCGAACGGGCTGTTCGCCGAGACGTTGTACGCAATGATCGAGCCGATGGACGTTATCGAAATTCGCATGGCTCGCTCAGTCGCGGACTATCAGGGCCAGTCGTCGTCAGGCGCCGCGTACAAGCTGCCGATCGTCATGCGTGGGTTCGTTACGACCGTGACGCGGAACCGATCGATCGAGTCGGGCACGCCTCAGCGCGCGATCACGGTTAGCGGGCACGACTACGGCAAGCTTCTGCAGATTATCCGCATTTTCTACAACACGATGAGTGGCGGCTACGTCGCGGACGACATTCTGACTGGACTGAAGTATTTCTGGCAGTACGCCTCGAACAGTGCCCCGAAGATGATGGACGCGCGCACGTTTCTCGCCAGCGTGGTCAACGACATCATCAATCCGTACCTCACGAAACTCACGTCTTTGCAGGCTCCGAGTGAGCGCGACGTGACCATCGTGAAGGAGTTTCTCCCTGCCGTGTCTGTCGAGTCCGTCGTATCGCCGCTGTCCGTCGCGGCTGCGCCGGAGGGATCCGTTTACGATTTCTTGGCAACCTTGCTCGATGTGGGCCCATTCACTGAGCTGTACACAGAGGACACCGAGGATGGCGTAAATCTGATTCTTCGTCCGGCTCCGTTCAAGGACTACGCGACAGGGAAATTCATCGATCCGGACGCATGGGCCGAGTCTCTTGTGTTACCGATGGGCGTCGTGCAATCGGACTCGCTCAGCCGGACGGATGCGAATGTCGCCAATTTCTTCTGGGTAACGAATTCGAACTGGCAGCTCACGAGCAACGATACGCAGCGATCGCTCGCCAATCAGGGCTCCGTCGAGTCGTTCTTCAAGAAGGATTACATCAACACGAACCTGTCGATCTACGGGCTTCGCAAGATGCAGGCAAGTGTCTCGATGGCGCCGCCAGGGTATCAGGGTTCGGACTCGCCAAAGGCGCCGCAGTACGCTGCCGATAGCACGTCGCTGCTGTCATGGCTTGCGATCAAGCGTGAGTTTCTTGCGCTCTCGAACAAGGACAACGCAGTGCTCGAGAGCGGCACGATCAAGGTACGCGGGAACGAGAAGATCAAGGCAGGTATGTACGTGACGATCCAGACGCGCGAAGTGCTCGATGACATTCAGCCGGCGGGGGAGTTCTACGTGACGAGCGTGCTTCAAGAATTTCAGCCGTATCACGGCTATTCCACAACCATGACCGTGGAGCGCGGCACCAACTTCGCGAACCGCGCGCAGTCGCAGGGCACGCCGTATTTTGACGAGCTCGACCTCGGAGGTATCCGCTGATGTTGGATCTAGGCAAGGTAGTTGGCGTCCATCGCGAGTCGCAGAAGGTCGATCTGATCATGCTGTCGAATGACCGCCCGCTTTCAGGCGTGAAGGTCATGAGCGGGATGGCGTCGGGTGACGCCGGGTACTCGGACATTCCGGTGCCGGACGTGAACAACGCAGCAAACCCATTTCATTCCACGAATACGGGCGGCCGCGATATGTTCGCGGTGGTCGCGTTCTTCTCCGGCGCGGGGCCGATCGTCATCGGCTTCTTGTTCCCGGAAACAGCGCAGTGTCTTTTCCCGGACGCGAACCGGATGATCTACCGGCATGCGTCCGATGCCTACTTTACGATCGACGGCGCAGCCAATACCGAATTCGCGCACCCATCCGGGCTATATCTTCGCGTGGGTGCGTCGCCGGCGCATGAGGACTTGACGGGCAGGGATTACAACGGTCGATTCAAGGTGACGCGCAACACCTCGCCGAATGTGCATTTCCATCTGCAAATGGGCGGCAACACCATGTCGCTAGACGTAGACCCCTCCGGGAATGTCGCGCTTTCGTCAAGCGGCACCGTCACCGTCAACGCGCAAGGGGCGACAACCGTCAGTTCAGCCGCAGCAGTGAATATTCAGGGTGCGGCGGGCGTCAACATCTCTTCGACCAATGGCACTCCTGCAAACATCACGTCCCAGGGGCCGGTGTCGATCACATCGCAAGGTGCGGTTTCAGTGAAAGCCACAACCATCAATCTCAACTAGTGAGGAAAATTTGGGAAATGCAATTGCTCGCCTCGGCGACTCTAGCGATCACGGCGGCACGATTACCAGTGCTTCCGGCGACGTGCTGGTGAACGGTATCGGCGCCGCTCGCGCGGGTGACACTCATGTGTGTCCGATCAGTGGGCACGGCACCACTACGCTTTCATCGACCTCGACAGTAATGGTGAACGGCCGTGCGGTCGTGCGCATCGGCGACACCGCTGGTTGCGGCGCAAAAATCACCAGGGGAAGCCCATCCGTCTCGGCTGGATAGCGTGCCAGTCGTGACGCGACGATCGGGGCATGAGCTTCTCAAACGGTGCCCCTTCGTCGCAGAAGGCCGACTCTCGGCCTATCAGCTTCACCCTTCAGGACGTTTCGAGGGGAAGCCAGCCCCTGCTCGTCGTCCCGATGTACGTGCGGCCGGAAGAGCTGACCGTGGTGAAGCCGTCGCGCACGCAGGTGCATCAAACCTTCGGTGGCGACGGCGGATGGGCGGACTCGTTCGGTGCCGGCGTCCCGACGCTCGATCTGGCCGGCACGACTGGCTGGCGGCCAGATGAAAGCGGCGACGATGGCCTGGCGCGGTTCCAGAAGCTGCACCAGGCCGTCTTTTCCGCGTATCACGGCGCGCGCGCGGCGAAAGTCACGCTCGGGATGGATCCGGACGATATCAAGCTGATTTTCTGCGACTCGATGGACAACATCGCCTGGGTCGTCACGCCGAATCAGTTTGTACTGAAGCGCGACAAGCGGCGTCCATTGCTTGCGCAGTTCCATATCTCTCTGACGTACCTGTCTCAGAACGTCTCGGGTTCAGGAGGATTGGGCTCGACGTTCGGTGCGCTGCAAGCGCTCGGGCTGGATTCTCTCGCAGCATCGCTGCAAACCGCCTATGACTTCCTGAACAACCTGGCCGGCGGCGTCGCATCCGCGCTTGGCGGAATCACGTCGGCTGTGAAGGGCTTCGTCAATACGGTCTGTGCTGTCACGTCGGCAGTGAAAAGCGTCATCGCGGGCGGCCTGAACGTCATCAACACGTTCACCTATGGGCTCATCTCGATCGCCAAGGATCTCACGCGCGCCGCGTCGAGCGTGTTTTCCGTGTTCTCGATGATTACGGGTATCCCGAGCTACGTGAAAGCGCAGTTCATGAAGGTGCGCAGCGCGTTCACCAACATCTTCTGCGTGTTCAGCAACTGCTTCTCGCAAAGCAAAACGCTGCAGGACTACTCGGGCGTCTACGGCTCTTCGAACTGCTCATCGACTGCCGGCGGCAGCCCGCTCTCGGCCTATCTGAACGTAAACACGTTCGAAGCGATCCAGGCGGCATCACCAAGCACGCAGCTCTCTACAACGCCAGCGTGCGCGAATTCGATCAATGCCTGCAAGCAGTTCGACCCGGTGCTTAACCCTCCCTCGACGCAAATGATCATGGGTCATCTCGTGAACATCAATACCGGCCTCACGGTGACGACGGCATGACTGTTCAGTCGATTCCTTCCGGCTTCCGGCAGATCCGGGTACTCCAGACCGACACGCTTCAGCGCATCGCATTGCGCGAGCTTGGTGACGCGTCCCGGTGGCCCGATGTGGCGCAGTTCAACAATCTGCACCCGCCGTATATCTCGGCCGACCCAGGCTACGCATCCGATCCGCAAGTCGTTGCGCCTGGCGCGACGATTCTCGTTCCATCCTCGACCAGCCAAGTAAGCAGCACGAGCGGTGACGACATTTTCGGTACCGACCTCGTTCTGAACGACGGCGAACTGAATGTGGCGAATGGCGATCTGGCAACCGTTTCCGGTGTCGCAAACGTGGATCAGGCGCTCGGCATTCGTGTTTCCGTCGTGAAGGAGGAGCTCGTCAATCACCCCGAGTACGGCTGCTGGATTCGCAGGCTTATCGGAACCGGTGCAGGCCCGACGACCGCGCAGCTCGCGGCGCTTTACGTCACGTCCTCACTGAACGAGGACGATCGCGTCCAGAGCGCTTCCGGAGTGACCGTAGTCGTCAGGGGCGACCGATTCAGCATTTCCGGGTCAGCGCCGCTGAACAGCTCTCAGGCCGTTTCCAACATCAACGTCTCCCTGTGATATGGCCTTTCAGGTAAAAGATTTCGCCTCGATTGCCGCCTCGTGCGTCAACTACCTCAAATCGGTTCAGACCGCGATCACTGACTTCCGCATCGGCGCCGTCGCGCGCACGCTGATGGAAGCATTCGCGGCCGAAGCCGAAGAGTTGTACCAGCAAATGTTCGTCGGGCTGAGGGAAGCGATTCCAGTCGCGATCTACAGCTCGTTCAACTTCCCGAAGCTGGCTGCAGTCCCGGCGAGCGGCAACGTGCGAGTGACGATCGCTGCGCAAGCGACCGATTTGACCATTGTTGCCGGTACGATCTTCGCGCCCACGGCGCTCTCGCTGACGTACGCGTCTCAATCGAATGCCGTTATCCCGGCAGGGCAGACGTACGCTGACGTGTACGTGGTGTGCACTTCGACCGGCTCGGCCGGGAATCTCGCGCCTGGCACCCCGTTCTCGATGCAGCCGCAGCCGGCCGGCTTCGTTTCGGCCGCCAATACCGGACAGTTCTTGACTGGCACGGATGCTGAAACCGACGCGCAGCAGAAGGCCCGCTTCATCTCGTTCATCGAGTCTCTTCAGCGCGGCACGGTCGGCGCAGTTCGGTATGGGCTGTCACTCGCGACTATCTCCGACGCCAATGGCGTCGTTACCGAGCAAGTCATCGCCTCGAACGTAGTCGAACCGTGGATCTCCGACAACACGCAGCCGGTCGGCTACGTCCAGGCATATATCCACAACGGTGTGAATGGGGCGTCCGCTGCCTTGATCGCCCAGGCGAGCAAGATCCTCTACGGCTACTATCGGACGGACGGCACGGCCGTCCCAGGCTATAAAGCAGCCGGCGCGCGCGTCGATATCTTCGCGGCGACGGTTCTGAACCTGAATGTGACCGCCGTCATCACGGTCGCGGCCGGCAATATTGCCTCGAGTGTGCAGGCATCCGTTCAGACTGCAATCCAGAACTACCTGACCGGGCTATCGGTCGGGCAGCCCGCGCTCTTCGCGACGATCATCCAGCTCGCGATGGATACGCCTGGCGTCGCAAACTTCGCGCTGTCGTCGCCGGCGGCCGACACCGCCGCGAGTGTGAGCCAAAAGATCATGCCGGGTACGATGAACCTCACCACGCAATAACCGATGAAGCTCACGCAAAAGCTGCTCGGCTCGATCTACCGGGCCTTCAATAAAGACCCAAAGGCGTACCTTGCGTTACGCGTCAATTACGGCAATGGCCCGTTCACCTGGACCGTGCAGGACGGCACGCTGACGGGCATGAGTGGCGTCACACAGCTCTTCTCGTTCGACCTTTCGCAGTACACGCTCGGCCAGCTGATCAATGCGCTCGTCGCGGTGCCAGGTGTCACCGTGCCTTACTCCGAATCCGGCTCGTGGAACCTCTCGGCGCTCGTCTTGCTCGACGCAACGGGCGACCAGTCCCAATCGAACGGCGACCATCTCATGGCGTATTCGTCGCTCCTATGGGCACTACTGGAGCCGTGGGCGCGCGAGCTGGCAGCGATCGCGACGCAGATCCAGCAAGCGCTCTTGCAAATGTCGCTCAAAACGGCAAGCAATGAGTGGGTGGACGAGTGGGGCGGCTATTTCAACGTACCGCGCCAATCGGGGGAGCTGGACGCAGCGTATGCTGCGCGCATCATTATGGAAGTGCTTCGTCCTCGCGGTAACAACGTCGCGATCGAGGCCGCGCTTTTTGAGCTGCTCGGCCAGAAAGTGACCGTGACAGACCTATACACCGAGCCGAGCCAGAGCGCGAACGCCATGTCGCCTCAGGTGCTCGGCCTGTTCGACGTCCAGGCCGGCTATGACCTTCTCGGCGGTGACGATATCAACACCTACACCGACATGGTGAAGGCCCGCATCGAGACGTTGCGCGACGCGGGAATGCACCTGAATTCGTTCTCCCTCGTCGGTAGTGTGCTGGCCGACTCGATGCCGAATGACCCATCGGACAGCGGATCGATCATCGCCATGAACGTCGGCGTGCCAATCACTGAGCCCGCAATCGGCGACCCGACCGAATCGGCGTCGATCCACTGGACACAGGCAACGCTCTACAACGGCCTCCGCAAGTTCGATGGCAGCATCACTTACAGCTCTGGTAGTGCATTCAATGAATCGCTTTCCGGCTAATCCACGCGCCTGGTCGTGACGTGAGCATCGCATGGACGCTCTTTGGAGTCCATGCATGCTAATCCGCGACGAAGTACGCGATCGCCCGACCGGGCACTTTATTCTCGACATTTACCGAAACGGCTCGCTCATCGAACGGATGGACGAGCCGAATCTTGTCGTTACCAAGTCGAAAAAGATTCAGGCGCAAGCCATCTCGGGCGTGGCCGCGTACGCAGTCACGCAGATGGGCTACGGATCGAATGGTGCGAACCCGCAGCTCACCGATACCGCACTGACGAACCCTTTCTACAAGGCTTTCGATTCGATCGCCTATCCGGCCGACAACCAGATTCAGTTCAACTTCTCGCTCGGCGTGAACGACGCGAACGGTTACACGATTCAGGAGTTCGGGCTGGTTT
Organism: Burkholderia sp. Ac-20349; assembly: GCF_017104865.1. Classification (NCBI taxonomy): domain Bacteria; kingdom Pseudomonadati; phylum Pseudomonadota; class Betaproteobacteria; order Burkholderiales; family Burkholderiaceae; genus Burkholderia; species Burkholderia sp. Ac-20349. The sequence goes on along the minus strand of NZ_JAAGPM010000014.1, from coordinate 37,148 downwards.
CTGGCAACACCAACCTGTTTGCGCGCAAGGTTCGTCTCGCGCCACTCGTGAAGCAGAACGACATCACGGTGTCGGGCTCGTGGATCATCACGTTCTGAGGCGGCTAAATGGCAAACATCGTTGAAACCGTCAATTACGATTCCGGCGTCTATCTCATCGGCACGTCCGATGCAGTGGTCGGCGGGGCGGGTGGCATCGCGAATCTGGCTGCTACCAACCTGGCGAACCGTACGGCCTACCTGAAGAGTCAGACCGATACGATCAATGCGACGCTGCCGACGCTCGCGCCGAAGCTGTCGCCGGCACTCACCGGCACGCCGACGACGGCGGCGCCGAACGTGGGCGATAACAGCACGCAGATTTCGACCACGGCCTTCGTGCAGATCACGTCGAAAGGGCGCTATGCGCTGAACGTCGCCGGCAACTCGAACGTGTGGCTCAGCGCGACGCAGGCGGGCTACGCGTACATCGAAATCGTTGGAGCGCTGACCGGTAATATCGGGCTGTTTGTGCCAGCGTCGGCGTCGCTGTGGACGATGAAAAACTCGACCACTGGCCCGTACACGGTAACGATTTTGAGCACGGCAACGGGTGGCGCACAGCTGGTGCTTCCTCAGGGCAGCTCTCAGGAAGTCATCACGGACGGGCAGAACGTCTACTCGCTCGGCTACGTGCCGCTGACCGGCGGCACCATGCAGGGGCCGCTGTCGGTCATGTACGCAACCGGCTCGACCAGTGCGCAGCTCAACCTGTTGCCGACCAGCGATAGTCTTGGCCGCGAAAGCAAGCTCCGCATGTGGGGCACGTTCGGCAGCAGCTCGGATACTGGCGCGCGCCTCGTTGCTTCGCTGCGGGCCGGTTTCAACGGCGGCACGTGGGGCACCGAATACCTCGACTTTTACATCAACAGCCAAGCGAATGACGCGGTGAGCGACGCGAACACGGCCAACGTGATGCGCCTCACGTACGGCGGCCGAATGCTGCTCGGCGTTGGGGCACCCGATGACGGCGTAACGACGGCTCAGATTTTGTCGAGCATGTCCGTTTCTAAGAACGGAGCACCTAACCAGAAATTGGCGATGGTCGCTGCGGGTGGTAACAACAACTTTACGTCGTATTCCTACGCGAATAGCGCGGTTCCCCTCGTTTTTAACTCCACGACGGACGGCAGCAACACGGCTGTTTCCGGCGGCAGTATTGGCTTCGCGTTCCAGCTGCTTGGCGTGAATAAGCTGCAAATCCCCGGAACGGGCAACGTTCTGCTCGGGGGGACAACGGATGATGGCAGCAACATGCTGCAAGTGCCGGGCAGCGTGCGCGCATCTAACTATCTGATCAACGGCCAGTTTGCAGGCGATGCAGGCAGCGTAGGGTTCAACAACACAAACGGCCCTGCGATCTCGTTCTACGGGAGCTCCACGGCAGGCGCTGGCTCGCTTATCTTTCGGACTGCAACCGTCGAGCGCGCCCGCGTCAGTGCTGCTGGTCGGCTCTTGATTGGCACGACTACAGACAACAACACGGATCTGCTGCAGGTTAACGGGTCGGCGCGGTTGGGGAACGCCCTCTCTATCTACTACCCGAACAACGACACAACCGCCTCTATTTCAACCACCGCGTGGTCGGGCGGCACTGTGATTGAGTCGTTCAACGGCGCAAACACGACCAAGAAAGTCATCGCCATGGCCCCGTATGGTGGCCGTGTTCTGATCGGCACCACGTCTGATGATGGCTCCAGCTTGCTGCAGGTGGCTGGCAACACTTATTTCTACGGCGTTTCGTACTTCGGTCAAACGTCGTCCAAGGCATACATCAACTGCGACGCAAACCAGTACTACCTGTACGGCCAAGGCAATGCATATATTGGCTCGGTGGGTGCGTCGGGCTATATCGGTCTGGTGTCCGGAAACGCGGAGCATATGCGCGTCACAGCGTCGGGCCGCATTCTGATCGGCACGGTTTCGGACAACGGCGCGGACTTGCTCCAAGTGGCCGGAAGCGTCAGAGGGACAAACGGTGTTGGCGCTCTTATCGCGTCGAACGGCAGCGGTTCGGGCCAAACGTCGATGCTGTTCAAGCGAGAAGGGGCTGCTACCGACCAAAAGACGTGGGAGGTCATGCATGACTCTAACGGTGCTTATGTGGTGCGCACCGTCAATGATGCATATTCGAGCGCATACGCAGCACTGCAGATCGCCCGAGGTTCCGGCGCGACGCTGGGGGCTATGTCGCTGATGCCGACTGGCGGCCGGGTGTTGATCAACTCCAGCAGCGATGACGGCATCAATTCGCTGCAGGTCCAAGGAAACGCAAAAGTATCGGGCACTATCCTTAGTGCTGGCTCGACGGCCAACGGCACTACGGTCGGCAACGCGAGTGCCGGTGACGTGTTTGTTGCCAACCAAAGCGGCGCTCATGCGTGCTACGTTGGCAACCTCAGCAGTGGTGGGTGGTACAGCTACTACAACTACAACGGCTCTGCGGCGGGTACGGTCACCCCGAACAACATCGGTAGCACGGTCGGCTTGTCGATGGTTGCGGTTGGCCCCCTTGTTCTCGGCGGGGGTAACAACCAGCAAATCACGGTGAACACGGCTGGCCGGATCCTTATGGGTACGACCGGCGACGACGGTTCCTCGCTGCTGCAAGTAAATGGCATTGCCACTGCTTCGACCCCGGCAAACGGCGACAGCAGCAACAAGCTGGTGACCTCTTCGTTTGTCCAAAACCGGGTATACGGGCGTTTACTCAACGTTCAGGTTTTCACCGCGTCGGGCACGTACACGCCTACTCCGGGGACAACTCGGGCCGTTATCGAGATGGTGGGCGGCGGAGGCGGAGGCGCTGCGGGCCCGGCAACAACCGGAAACTCGAGCTACTACGGCACGGGTAGCGGCGGCAGCTCGGGAGCGTACGCGGCCGTGAACTACCCGAACCCCGTCTCACAATCGGTGACCATCGGCGCGGGCGGTGCGGGTGGCACTAGCCAGTCTACTTCTTCTGCCTCATACGGAGTGGCGGGTGGGTCTACTTCATTTGGCTCGATTTGCACCTGCCCAGGCGGCCCTGGCGGTACTTCTGGCGGCCCGTCTGTCGTGCCTTTCACCCCAGCAGGGACTGGCATCGCGAGCGCCCCATCTGGCACGGGTATTTTCCTGCAAAGCCGAGGAAACCCCGGCACTTTGGCTCTTGCTGACTCCGCACCCGGCGTTATCGGTGGCGGTGGCGGCGCTGGCCCGTGGGGGGGCGCCGGCAACTACGTGGCCATAGGCGTTTCAGGGGCTGCCGCTTCTGCGCCTGGTGCTGGCGGTGGCGGCTCTTCCAACTCTCCCAATGCAGTAGGCGCTCCCGGTGGCGCAGGTGCTGCCGGCATCGTCGTTGTCTATGAGTACGGCGCAGCCGCTACCACCTCTTAATGAAGGTATGCATGACTAAATACGCAAATGTGGCAAACGGCCGGGTGATGGAGGTTCACCCGGAGTTTGCAGACTTCGACGGAGTGCTCGTGGGCATCTCTGACCGGTTCCACGCAGACTTCGTGTCCAGCCTGATTAAATGCGAAGACAACGTTGAACCGGGCTGGTTCCACGACGGTAAGTCATTCTCGGCACAGGCTGCCATCGACTTGGTACAGGTAGAGGCCAATGCTCGACGGGAACGAGATACTCTCTTGTCGGGCAGCGACAAAATCGTGACTCAATACCGCGACGAGCTGGAGATGGGTGGCCAAACATCCATCGACGCAACCACGTATAAGGCATGGCTGAAGTATCGCCGTGCACTTCGCGACGTGCCGCAACAGAAGGGATTTCCGACGAAAATCAACTGGCCCAAAGCACCGGCCGCCTCCTGATTCGTGACGGTATGGTCTGGGTGATATCAAACCCGAGGACGCTATGCCGCCCGAAAACCGAATTCCTTCGTCCGATGCGGCCGTCGTCGCTGTCCAGCTCCAACAGATTCACGAGTGGATGGCCGAAATGCGGCCGGCCATTTTGGCGATCCCGGTTTTGACGGAGCGCTACAACGGCTTCGAGCGGCGCCTCTCCGATCTCGAGCAGCGATACGCATCGTCGCTCGAGCAGATCCCGACCGCGATGGGGCGTGTGCACGCGCGCATTGACGAGGTGCGCGACGAGTTTCGCAGAACGCGCGACGAGAGCCGCACCGAGACGGCCGCGATGCTGCACAAGGAGCTGGCCGAGCTGCGCCATACGATGAGCGAGATGGACAAGGCCGCCGTCAGCACGAAGGAGCGCGTCGATGCGTGGGTGAATCGCGGCAAGGGCGCCTGGTGGGCGATCAGCTGCATTGCCGTGCTCGCCACCGGCATCTTCGCGTATGTGCTGAGCGATATCAGCGCCGCGCACGACTGGCGCATTCAAGTCACTGAGGCGCTACGCGGCAAGGGGATCATGTCGCCGGCGAGCAGCGGCCACTAACAACAAGGCCCGCGAGATGCGGGCCTTTTGTTGTGCGCACAACCAATTTGACATAATTCTATCTATCGCCGAAAAAACGCGACAGTTCGAATCAACGTTCTCCAGCGAGGACATTGAGTGCATGCAGCCCAGCCTCGGCCCATGCGATGAAGCCATCGACTTCATCGCGCAGTTGCTGCAGCTCACTGGCGCCGGCGGTTGCGGTCATTGCGCGCAGCATGGCCTCCCAAGCCTTCCCGGTCTTGACGAAGCCGAGCAGGATCGGCCGCCGGTTCTGCATGAAGTGGATCTTGAACTCATCCATCATCGGAATCTGCAGATCGGTGGACTCGCGCCATAAGCTCATGCTCGCGCGCAGATATTCCGGGTCAAACTCGACAGTGATTTTCCGAGAATCGGTCATTGGACTATTCGCCGGCAGGGGTCCAGCGCGGCGTCGCCTGGTCAGTCACGCGCGCGCGCTCGGTGAACCCCAGGTCGAGCAGGAACTCGCGCACCTGGGCCTCGCTCTCGAAAGGCATGAAGTACTGTGTGCCAGCTGAAAAACCCGGCTGACACGTCTCCACGACGGGGCGATTGCTGCCGCTGAGCGGCAGGCGCCCGAACCGGAACATCGCGCCAGGCGCCGCACGCTTGCCGACTTCATCATTCATCGCGATCACCCAACCGTCGATCGGCTCGCTGACGTATGTCATATTTTCAGTCCGGCCAGAACGTCTCTTCGATAGCCTGGGCCATCGTCCACGGGCACGCCTCGGGAAACGTCAGAATATCGAGCCCGGTTTCGTGACTCGCTGCCACGCGAGCATCGCCCCACCAATCATCAATCTCTTCCGGATCCGCCAGCAGCGGGCGCAGGCTTGGCGTCTTGCTCAGCCGGCGCGCGATGGCGGTGCGCTGCGTCTTGATCGTCACCTGCCAGCTCGCGCTGCGCAAACCCGGCTGATGCACCCACTTGAGAAGGTGCGCCAGCAGAACGACCATACGGCTCGCGAGCTCGCGCTGTTCGGATTTGCCCACGTCCTCGATTTCCTCTGCGATGTGCTCAATGTCGAGTTCGGACAGCCGGCCGGCGCGCAGCAGTGCGGCCTGCTCAGCGGACCAAGCGACGATGTCCTTGTCGTATGTGGTTCCCATGATGATCCCCAAAAAGACGAATCATTCCGGCAGTGCGGCGCGCGCGGTGCGCGTCACGATAACTGCGTCGGTGTGAGGGTCGATCCGCGCCTCAGAAAAGAAGCCGATTGCCACGAGCTCATCAAGCGACTCTCTCAGCTTGTAACGGAACTTCGCCAAGTGCTTCGCCTTACTACCACAGAGCTTGTGGATCGTCTCGACCTTGTAGGCGACCGGTTCGCGGTGCGTGAAATAGAACGAGTGCAGCCACTTCGCCAGCGAGCTCAATGAGAGTCGTTGCTCCCAATCGATCAAGCTGAACATATTCTCACCGAACAGCGCGACGATATCTTGGTCGAGGAACAGCTTCCACCGTACGCGCTCGCCCGTCTCTGAATCGTCACGCCACTTAAGCTTGTCGATTAGGCGCCCCGTATAGCCGGTTCGCCCGTCATCGAACGATACCCATATCGTACCCTCCACGAGACGCGCTATCGTCCGTTTCAACCGCTCGTAGTTCGGTTTCGACCGCCCCCACCCTAATGCCGTCAGCAGCGCATGCCCACTCACTTCGATCTGGTTGCCGAGCGGGAACAACCGCGTCAAGTGGACGGCCTGCAGAAACACGTCCTGGTCATCCTGCCTGAGCTCTTCCCCGGTGTAGTAGACGGTAATGCCCTTCACCGATACGACCTCGTGGCGCGTGTACTGCGCGCGCAGCTCGGTCTTGCCGGATGCCGTGAAAAGAGCGCTGCGCGCCAGCGCATTTGGTAAACCGCGTACGCGCTCCGACCAAAAGCCAAGCTGCTGCTGCGGCTTCGCCGGCGATTGCTTTCGCGCGGCCGCCCTTCCCCGCATCTCATTGACTTTCGCGACGATCTGGTTCATCGGTATAGCTCTCCAGTGCTCGTGGGACGATACCACGGGCGATTCGTCTTTTCGGGGGCAACATTCGTCTTTTGGGGGACGGCCAAGTTCGTCATTTCGGGGATCGTGGATTCGTCTCTTTGGGGACTACGGCCTTCGTCTTTTAGGGGACTATTTTCGTCCTTTGGGGGAATGGTTCGTCATTTCGGGGACGACCATTCGTCATTTTAGGGACAGCTATTCGTCTTTATAGGGACGGGGGAGGAGAAATAAACATTCAAAATCAACGGCTTACGATCACTATCCACAAGCGTTAACTGTCTTTTAATCCTTCTTAATCCTTCCCCGGAATGTCCCCCAAAAGACGAATTCAGCACGCAAACCGCATCATGCTGCCCTGAGGCGATCCCCCAAAAGACGAAACTCCGCAGCCGATCAACGATCCCCCAAAAGACGAAAGACATGCCCCCCAGTGAGTGCTCACTATCGATTCAAGCCCCGCCAGCATTGGCGATCCCCCAAAAGACGAAAACCGGCTTTGCAGGAAGGGAGGGCATCAGATGCCGTAGCGCTTCTTCAACCGCGCCAGTTCCGCACGCGCCCCTTCCACCAGCACATGCGACATTGGAATATCCGTCAGCTTGGCGAAGTCGCGCATGTCGTCGTACAGGCTCTTCGGCACTTTCAGGCTCATGGTCTGCGTCGCCTCTTTCACCGGCAGCTTGAGCTGCGTCACCGGATGAATTCGAACTGAAGGCACGCCGGGGCCGGCGCCCTGCTCTGCCTCGACGCCGGCCGGAAGACCGGTCTGAACCTCTACCTGAGCTTCTGGCAGGGCGGCTGGCGGCGCAGCATCGATCACGCCCGAATTGCGCTCGAGGTCGCCGAACACGTCCTTCCCTCGCGGGACACCCATTCCTTTGCTCATTTTCCGAATACTCCCAAATAGAGGTCTTTGATTTCGTTTGCGGCTTCCGCGTCAAACCCGTCTTTGCGGCTCAGCTCGCCGACGCCCTTCCCTGCGACCTTCGCGTATTTGAACGCGACTCGTGTGCCGATTGTCCTGGGCATCAGCGGCAGCACGTCAGAAAACGCGAGCATGCCCGACTTCATATCCCGCAACATGATCGGCTGCCCCGACGCCATGTTGAGCACGACGCGGATATCGAGCTTCTTCTGGTACCCGCGCACCACGTCGGCCAGGTCTGGAACGGTGTCGAGGTCATCCGGCGAAGGCGTCAGCGGCACGACAATCTTGTCCGAGACGGCGAGCGCGGCGCGGAAAACGGCCGTATCAGCGCCCCCAACGTCGATGAACACATCGTCGTAGTTGTCGGCGAGCTCCTGGATCAGCTTGCCGAATTCTCTTACGTCCGCGCGTTTCTCCACCGGCAAGCGCCGCACAACGATCTTAGGCAGCGTCGGGTCTTCGTCTCTACGCGATATCCACTTGCTGCACGTGCCTTGATTGTCAAAGTCTGCGATAGCAACACGAAACCCCACCGTCGCCCGGACTGCGGCCATGTTCTCGGTCAACGTCGATTTCCCGACGCCACCCTTCTCTGCGCCAAACGTGTAGACGCCCACGATCCACCCCTCAGGTTAATGAATCGTCATCGTACCCCAAGGAACAGCACAAGGCAACTCGATCCGGTTCCGGTATATACGGCTGTATATACGTATATGTTGGCGTATATACAGCGTAGCGCGATGGGTGCCGGTGAGGCGCGCGGTGCGCCTCGCTGAGATGCTACGATTCGAGCGTGGCCAGATCAACGATTGTGAGTGCGCCGCTTGCGAGGTACGCGCCCGTGTCGATATAGAACACGTTGCCCAGGCTGACTGGCTCTTTTACTGGGGTGTGCCCGACAAACACTGCATAGATGCCTTGCACGTCGCGCGTCTCCGCCGATTCGTAGCGATCACGATTCCACGTCATCATCGTCTTGAACGACGCAGAGTGCTCGCTGTTCAGTGCTGGTTCGATATCCGTCCAGCTGACAAACGGGCACTCGGCATGCACGACGCCCACGGTCCCTTTCGGGGTTTGGATCTCGATCGCATAGGGCAGGGCATCGAACGCGTCGGCGAACGGCTGACGCTCGGCCCTGGTCATGGCGACGAACCATGCACCGCCGCTGGCCAAATACCTGTCGGTCGGAATGAGATCGCGGTAGAACCCGATCGCCATCTCTTCGTGATTGCCGCGCACGGCGTGGAACCAGGGCTTTGCGAGCCAGGTCAACGCCTCGGCGGAATCGGGGCCACGATCCACCAAGTCGCCGACACTGAACAGGCGATCGGTGTGTGGGTTGAAGTCGAGCTGCGACAGCGCCTCGCCGAGCGCGGCAAAGTGGCCGTGGATATCGCCCACGACAAAGTCGCGACCGGCCGTGTTGGCTTCGAATCGCTGGATCAGATTGGTCATTGCTGGAGTGAGGGGAGGGGGGATAGAGAAGGCCCGCAGTTGATCGCGGGCGACGCTCACTGCATCGAAGCTGGCGGCAGTTGGCTCGGCACGACGACGATGCTTCTGTTCGTCAGTGCAGCTGCAAGCGAGACAATCGCATACAGAGTGTTGGCCCGGAGGCCGATTGACTGCGTGTTGCGCTTCCCGGCGCTGCCGGTGCTGGTCACATTGATCGAGAAGGCGGCGCCGTCGTCGGTCGTCGCGACCTTCACTGATGTGCCGGCTTCGGTGATCACCTTGGCGATGTGCGTGAAGTGGAACAGTTCGCGGCCGTCACCCTCTTCCTTGGGCGCCTCGCTGGCTGCCGGCTGCTTCTCGGATTGAGGGCCGTAAGCCCTCAAGAAGAACTCGTTGATGATCGGCGCGACGGGCGTGCCGCGATGCGCGCCAAACCGATCCACATCATTCGCGATGAGCTCGAACGTCGGCAACAGAGCTTCGGCGAAGCCGTCGATGATGGCGCATTGCGCGTGCGCCAGTTTCTGCCAAGCCATCAGGCCCGTGCACGTCTGTGCGCGCTGCAGCTCGATCGTGCGCTGCGTGAGCTGTGCCTCGAGCTCGGCGATACGTGCGTCTTTTGCCCGCAGCAATTCGTCGGTTGGCGTGCATTGGAATTTGTCACTCATCTATCATCCCCCGCGCATTAGGCGCGATTCTGGTTTACCGGCACGGGAAACCGTACCGGGTTCGGGGAGTGATTTTAGGGTGGGGAGGGTAAAAAGTAAATCTGATAGGTAAATTTTAGCTGGTGTGATTTACCTTGCTGTCGCATCCCGAGCAGGCTGGATCGTTCGGCGTGTCGCGCTGATATGCGCAGCCCCGGCTCATCGGATCAGGGAGCTCAACCATGCGCGGCACGCGCGTCTGGATGAGTCCATTGTGGGTCGAAACGTCAACCTCGACCCATCCATCTTGCGCCACGATCGTCTCGCGAGCCGCTGGAAGGTTGTAGCATCCGTACCGCTTCATTGAGTCACCTGGCGCGCGTCGAACTCAGCTTTGATCTGCGTGGTCCGCATGAAGCTCGACATCTTTTCCGGGGTCAGTGTGTCCGTGAGCTCGCGCATCCATGCGATTGACTGCAGTGCGGCGGTCGTGTCGCGCTTCTCGGTTGGCATGTCGTAGTTGAGCTTGTTCAGCAGACGCCGCATCGCGGCCGTTTGAGGTTCCACGTGCTCGCGCTCGGCAGCAATCTCGAAGGTGGTGCACATCTGATGGAGCGTCGGCACGATCGGGTACCACATGCTGTCTTGCTCGTGAAAAAACACGGGCGTTCCCTGATGGACATGAATGTCACCCGTTTCCTCGATCGATCGCACGATCGCCTCAATCGGGCCGAACACTTTGTCAGCCATCTTGGCGTTGAGGGGGTGCGAGAAGGGAAGGGTATTGCGCCGCTGCTCCTGCCGCCGGACGTGCTTTGCGATGCGCTGTTGCGTGGTGGGGGTCTTCCCCTTCGTGCGTTTTTTGCTGACTGGCATGTTGCTACTCTGCTGAGGGCCGGCATCGGCCGGCCCTATCGATCAAATGTCGGCCCGCGCTTCTTCGGCGCGCATTTATTCTGCGCGCCCGTCCACAACAGTGAACCCGCCGCGCTTGAGCAAATCGATCGCCGCTTGGATCTCGTCAGGTGTGGAAGCTGCACGCAGCGCAGCACGGGTGCGATTTCGCTCCTTGAGGAGCCGCTGCACGTTTTTGCGAGCCTCGTCAACACGAGCCTTGAGGGTGTCGTATTCGCCGCTCGAAAGCGTTTTCACGCGCGCATTGAAGGTCGCGATAAGAGGGTCTTGAATAGCGAAGGCAGCCTTCAAATCCGCTTCGATGTGTTGAATCTCACGCATACTGTCCTCAAAACTTTAGAAGCCCGGTCTCTACGAGCTGAATGTGTGTCTGCGCGATCCATTGGTGGGTCAACGCCTCGGCTTCTTCACTTTCGACGCCGCCCTGGTCGAATTCTCGATGGCAGTCGTCGCAAAGGGGAAACGTCGCCGCATCGCTTGCCTTGATCGACTTCCCCTTTCCGTGGATCAGCAGGTTCGAGTGGGCCGCCTGCACCGGCTTTCGACCGCACTGCGCGCAAGGCAGCTTGCGCACGAGAGCCAGATACCGCTCTGAGCGATACACTCGAACCGCTCTCCGTTACTGCTTCGCTGCCGCGCGGCGGCTTGCGCGGTTCAGCGGCGTGACAGTGGCGCCGACCTTCTTTGCGGGCGTGCGCTTGACCGCCGGCGTGCTCGGCGCTGCGCCTTCCCTGCTTGCCTGACCTTGCTGCGGAACCTGAACGGGAACCAGGTCGATGAAGAGTCCTTTCGGCGTGTTCTCGATGCGCAGATCTGCACCCTCGAGGTTCGCGCCTTGGCCGGTCACGTCCGCCTTGATGGATTCCTGCGCCTTTGCCGACACTTCGCGCTCGATCTGTGCATACGCGTCGATCGCTTCACCGAACGAGCGTGCGCCGCGCACCAGGATTTGTTGGCACTGCTGGAGCGCCGTCAGAAAGCCGGCCTCGTATGCTGCCTTCGTGGAGTTGATCGGGAAGCGGGTTTTCTTGCTTGCTGCACGTGCCACGGAAGTTCTCCTTCAGATTGGGTGATTAAAAGATACGGACTACTTACGGCTAGAACGGAATGTCGTCGTCATACTGATCGAAGCCTCTGCCTGACGACGGGTGGCTGTTGCCCTGCGATCCCGCCGGCCGGTTGCTTGCTACGCGGCCATTCCCGTGCGGTTGGTGCGGTTCGCCGCCACTCGATCCCCCGCGGACGCCGAGCATCTGCATTTGATCAGCGACGATTTCGGTCGAGTAACGATCCTGGCCGTCCTGGCCCTGCCACTTGCGCGTGCGAATGCGGCCCTCGATGAACACTGACGAGCCTTTCTTCAGGTACTCGGCGACGATTTCAGCGAGCCGGCCGAAGAACGAGACACGGTGCCATTCGGTCACTTCCTTGAAGTCGCCGCTCGCCTTGTCCTTGTAGCGGTCGGTTGTTGCGAGACGGATGCTTGCAACCGCGTCGCCGCTCGGCAGGTAACGGACTTCAGGATCGGCGCCGAGATTGCCGACCAGGATCACTTTGTTGACGGATGCCATACGTCCTCTAAAAATTGCGGCGCAGTGTCAGTGCGCCGCGCGTGTTGAATCAGGTGCGAACGGCGAGGCTCTTCTTCTCGACCGGCTTGACGCCCGGAATCTGCAGGGCGCTCTTCAGCGATCGCGCCAGACCATTCAGCGCGGTCGTGTTGACGGACAGAAGGTTGATGTGCTCCGGATGCTCGGCGACGTGCTTGACGAGCTCGAGCATGTTCGTGACTTCCGCACTCCAGCTGCTGCGCGACGACGTGCCGGTGCCTTTTGTCGGGATGCTCGATTGCACGACGGGCGCAACCATGACTTCGGCCGCGACGGCGAGCGCGGATGCCGTCTCCGCATCGCCGGTCTGCTGAGCGGCCTTTGCCTGCTCTTCGAGCTTGCGGCGCTCGGCTGCGGCCGCCTCGTTGGCCTTGCGCTGGTCCTCGGCGACGCGTGCGGCTTCCGCCCGCTGGAACTGGAGGATCTTCGGTTCGAGGATCGCGCGCGCTTCCTTCAGGCCTTCGATGTGCGGTCGGAACGTGTCGTTGATGAACTTGACCTCATCGTTCAGCGGCTTCACGAACGATGTGCGCAGCTCGTCCATGTCTTTCGTGGCGCCGGCGATTTCCTTCAGGTCATCGTTCGCGAGTGCAAGCACGTCCACGCTGTCGATCGTGTAGCTCTGCGCCATGTCCTTCGCGTCCGACACCTGCTTGGCGAGCTTTTCCTCGTCGGGCAGGTTGACGGTGATGGTCTTGCCGGTGAACGGCTTCGCCTCAACTTGGGTGACTGCCTGCATCTCGTCGCTGTTGATGTTCGTCATTTCTCTTCCACTCCGTTTCGTTGATTCCACGCCATGATCGTTTTCAGTGCCAGGAAGGTCGGCCAGTCGGTCGGTTCCCGGTACTCCTTCAGCTGGTACTTTCCAGTCGGCTTGAGCTGCAGCGCATATCGCTTTTTCGGCATTGGATGCTCGAATGCATCGCCTTCGCATTCGAGCGCGGCTTTATAGGCCGCTGTCTGCACGCCGGTCGCCGGACTTAGCTGTGCAACGCACTTCAAGTCGAGTAGGGCAGGGTCGTCGTAGATGAGCCCCGTCCTGTCGAGCGTGCCGGCGTAGACGTGTGTCGTATGCAGCACACGACGCTCGATCGCATGCGGCACAAAACGCGTATCGACCTTGAACTGCGCGTATGCTTCGATGTACGGAAGCGCTTCTGCGGAGATTCCAGACCAGTCCAGATCGTCCTGATCCAGCAACTCGCACGCGAAGTGCACGGCATGGCCGAGCGCCGCCTTGCGTGCCAAGACCTCTTGCTTGATGAACGAGAAGTCAACAAGGGGCGCGAGGATTGAGGTGACGCCGGGTACCTTTTGCTGGCCAAGCCAGTAGGTGTGCGTCGCCTCATCGAATCGCATCGCGATCATTCCTTGTTCGCCTTGGCCCATGCGATGACCTTGTTCGCAGTCGCCGTCGAGATTCCATCGAACGATTGCAGGCGATGCGCCTTGAGCGCTTCCTCGTCGCTCAGGCCGGCGGCTTTCACCTTTGCCTTCACGGTGTTGATGAGGCCGCTTGACGCGGGAGGGCTCGCGCGACCAGCATCATCGACCGGCTCAGCCGGCGGCGGATTGCTTTGCTTGGTCTGTTGCTGCGCGGCGGCCTCGCCGGTCGATGCACCGGTCTGCTGTGCAGCCGGCGAAATGATTTCGCCTGTCTTGCCGTCCACCACATCGCTCGCAACGTCGGCCGGCTTCTGCTCGGCAGCCGCGCCATCCGACTTGCGCTTGATGCCGTGCGCCGCTTGCTGCTGCCCGGTCTGCTCAGGCTGTTCGGCGGCCCCCATGTCGATCTCGGTGTGGCGGCCTTCCATTTCCTCGGCGGTCGGCTGCGCACCGACGCTCTCGGGGAATGCCTTGCGAAGCGCTTGGGCTTCCACGCACTTGCCGAGTTGTGCGCGCGGTCGTTTGCGCCACATATTGTTCGGAGCGGCCGTGTCCTTGCCGGCGACCGCGTAGTTCTCGATCCAGTATTCCGTGGCCGTGAAGCGCGCGACGGTGCCGTTGGGCATGAGCTTCTCGACCGTCACCTTCGCCCACTCGGGATAGACGACGCGAACGCCGCCCAACTCTTCGGTCATGAGTGGGCCGTATTCGACTTCGGTCATACCCGCGTATGCGCCGGTGCGCGCTGCGTTCGTGCGATACAGGCCAATACCCGGCATGACCGTATCCCGCATGCGTTTCGCGTTCTTGTCCCAAATCGGAACGATGTGAACGGGCTTCATCATCGGGTCGAGATTCGACGCCTTGCAGTAGCCGAGCGCGAGTTTGATGCTGTTGTGCGAAGCGCCGGGGTAGAGGCTTCCTTCGAGCGTCTCGATCAGCTCGTCCTGCGGAATGTTGAAAGCAGCGATCGCGCTCGACTGCGCGAATTGGGTAAGTTCACTTGCGCCCATAGGTAAAGTCTCCGATGCGAGTTAGATGACAGCGCGGATGGCCGCTGCGCGGTGGAACGCCGGGTTGCGCTCGCGATCGGCTCGCGCGCGATGGACGATGAGGTTCAGGAATTGTTCGCGTGCCGGGACGTAGATATCCGGGTTGAAGCTGTGGCGCGGGTTCGGCTGGTAGTCGGGGTGCCCGACCCAATTGGTGCCGAGAATCTCGTACATGCGCTTGTGCGCATCGGTCGGCACGAACGTTGACTTGCTACGGACGAGGGGGCGGTGAAGGGGGTCTGCGTGAACGACCGTAAGGTTCTTCGCACGCTCGCGACGGCTGTATTCAACAGCGCCGCTCAAGACCTCAAAGGGCTTTGCGACAACTTCCATAGCAGTTCTCCTGTTGGCGGGCCGTACCTTGTGTGAGCCCGGTGAACAGGATTATGCTGAACTTTACCTATGAGGGCAAGTTATATTTACCCGTCAGGTTTATTTTACTTTGCGTTGCCGTGCTGGCGTGAGCCGGAGTGCCCTAGGCGGCCATCAGGCTTGGGACACGAGCTGATATCCGTGCGCCTTCCTCACGCGATGAAGGGCGCTCATAAAGACTCGCGCGTCTTCGGGGCTGTTGAGGGGGTGGACTGCCTGGCCGCCGATGTGCCAGTTATCCTCGGATCCCCACGTGGCGATGATCGACCATCCTCCGAAAAGATCGCGCTGAACTGTGGCGGCGTAGCGGCGGCCGTCCTCGCGCTTCCAGCATGCCCAGCACTCTTTGAGAACCCGGCTCATAAAACACTCCGTTCGGAGAACCTCTGGTTGGATGCAGTGGGCCCCTATTTGCTGCCGTCCTCTTCTTCGCGACGCCGGCGTGGCACGGGCGCCCGTGTTGCCGCGCGGTCGGACTCGATCTTTGTGAATTCTGATGCCATCTCGTAGACCAGGCTCTTTATTCGCTCGCGGATGCCTTCGGGAAGGGATGCCATCGCGTACGCGACGCCGATCACGTCTGAGGGAAGTGTCCTCGATTGTTCTTCGCTCCGGTTGTGCGGGGTATCCATCCACCCCTGCGGTAACTCGAGAGCTGTCTCGATACGAGCGGCGAGGTCGTCGCCGATTACCTTGGTGCCGCGTTTGACCTGGCTGTAGTAGCTCGGCTGGATCTGTATGACTCTGCAGAAGTCAGCAATCTTTGGGTAGTCGGCCGCCAAAAGCAGAAAGTTGTCGAGCCGCACCTGCTTAATTCTGATCATTTCCCAGTTCCTTCCTCAATCGGACTTTGCCGCTTTTGTTCTAGTTGCCTTGTTAGGTGCACAAATTCACCTAATCCCCCAACAATACGCATGCACTTGCCTTGAGTGTTGCAAAAATTAACCTTGCAGGTAAAATGCCGCGCATGACCCTATACGAATACTACTTTGTCCACGGCACGGACGGCCTTACCAAGCTGGCCACTGACGCGGGCACCAAACTCTCCTATCTCCGCCAGCTCATCTACGAGACGCGCAAACGCCCGTCAATTGAGATGGCTGCAAAGATCATCGATGCGTCGGGCGGCAAGATCACTCTGCATGGCCTGTGCAACCCTTCAGTGCTTGAGCCGTCCTGAGCCGACGAAGGAAATTATACCTAATGGGTAATCACCCTTGAGCCAAAATTTGACAAATTGGGGACTTGTCAAGGCGTCGGGAGGAGTAGCGATCGTCAAATTCCGGGCGCTGCTTGTGCCGACTCCTAAGGCTCGCGCTCGGGTGACGACGCGCCGGGTGAAGGGAAAAGTCGTCGCTCACGCCTACACCCCAAAGAAAACAATGGATTACGAGCTCTCGGTTCGCACGGCTGCGCTGCGCGCCATGCTCGGAAGGCCGGTTCTCACGGGGCCGGTTTTCGCTCGTATCAACTGCGTGATGCCTGTCCCGGCGTCGTGGCCGAAGGCCAAAAAGGAGCGCGCCTTGTCAGGTCAACTGTGGCCAACAAGTAAACCGGATTTGGACAATCTGAAGAAGGCAGTTTTCGACGCCATGAACGGCGTCGTGTACGTGGATGACAGCCAAGTGGTCGGTGATGCGGGCTGGAAGAGGTACGGCGAACAGCCGCGCGTTGAGGTAACAATTCGGGGGTTTGACCAGTGAGGCAGGCAGGATTCTCAGGGGGCGTGCTCCGTGCAAACGGAGCAAGGTTCTCGACCAAATTCAAGCAACAGCTCGTAGAGCGGATGCGCGGCCGATTTCGGATGGCCGAGCGGGGTGGCGCATGAGTCGCGCAATGCCCGAATGGACGTTCCGGGCGGCGGTTCTCAAATCGCCACCTGAGGCACTGTCGAGCCACGAAAAAATCGTGCTCCTTGTGCTCGCTTCTCACGTCAATGACCTGGGCTCGCCGGCGTGGCCGAGCTTCAACACGATCGCAGAGATGGCGAGCATTTCTCGCTCGTCGGCTATCCGTGCGGTCAAGTCGGTGACGGTGAAGGGCTGGATTGCGGTCACGCGCCGGCGGAAAGCGAACGGAGTCAACAAGAGCAACGTGTATCGGCTCAAAACGCCCGACAACTCGTTCATTTCAGAGCCGGCCGTTGACCCGGTGGACTTCGATGACGGCAGTTCTGATGACTGTATCGACCCGGTGGAAAAAGGTAGTGTCAGCCTGACACCATCGGCCCCGAGTGGTGTCACGCCGGAACTACCGTGGTGTCACGGTGACACTACCGTGGTGTCACATGGACACCCGAATAAACCCAATGAAGTACCAAATGAACTAAACCAAAACCCCGGTACCGGCCGGGTCGCTGGCGCGACGCCTGCCGGCGACGGGAAAAAGAAGTCCGCGCAGGCGAAGGAAGTCGCCCCGAGCACGGCCGCATGGGATGCATTCAGCGCCGCATACACGAAGCGCTATGGCGTCGAGCCGCTGCGCAACGCGAAGGTCAATGCCGCGCTGAAGAAGGTGGTTGAGTCGGTCGGTGCGGATAAGGCGCCACTTCTGGCCGCCCACTACCTGACGATGGGCGGCTTCTACGTGCAGTGCCAGCACGACGTAACCATTCTCGTGCGCGACATTCAGATCGTCTGGAACAACATGCACAAGGCGTCGGCTGCCGGCGCTCAGCGGAAGCCGGCAACGATGGCCGACTATGACGCGATCGACTACAGCAAAGGGGTGAAGGCAGATGGCAGTTTCTAACCACAACGAGGTTCGCCCGGTGGGCGCGCTGCTCGGAAATTTCGGAATCGAATACCGCAACTCCGTCTGCGACAAGCATGGCTCGTATATTGAGATGTCATCGAATTTCGGCGGGGTGCAGCGTTGGGCCGGCTGCCCGAAGTGCATGGAAGAGCGTGACGCGGAACAAGCGGCACAGGATGCGGCCGAGATTCGCCGCAACGCGCGACGCACGAGCCTGATGACCGGTTGGCAGGAGGCCGAGATCCCGAAGCGCTTCGCCAATGCGTCGTTCAAGTCGTACACGGTCGAGTCGCCGGCGCAGCAGACCGCACTCGATGCGTGTGCCGAGTACGCGCAGTCGTGGGAGGCAATCCTTGAGTCGGGCCGGAATCTCATCATGTGCGGCCGGCCGGGGACGGGAAAGACTCATCTGTCCGTCGCAATCGCGCGCGTGGTCGCGCGCAAGGGAGCGCTGCCTTTCTTCGCGCGTACGTACGAGGCGGTGCAGTTCGTGCGCGAGTCGTATCGCCCTGGGTCGAAGCTCTCTGAGCGCGAGTCGATCGCGCGGTTCGTGGAGCCCGATCTGCTGATTCTTGATGAGGTTGGCGTGCAGGGCGGGGGCGACAACGAGCAAATGATCCTGTTCGCAATTCTCAACGGCCGGTACGACGCATGCAAGCCGACGATCGTCATATCGAACGAGCCCCTCGAGGGCATCGAGAGGTATCTGACGCCGCGCGTAGTCGATCGCCTTCGCGAAGGCGGCGGACAGGTGCTGACGTTCGAGTGGCAGTCGTACCGGGGGCGTGCATGAGCGCGAGCGAGCTCGTCACCCTGCGCTTTCAGTCGGGAGGTCAGCTCTCCGGCAATGACGGTCGGACGGTCAGGAAGGGCATCTATTGGGATGACTGGTGCGAAGCTATCTACCAAGGCGCTGCCGCCCGCCTGGAGTTTACGGACGGCAAGTCGCGCGAGGATGCGGAATACGAGGCAGTTGACCATGTGGTTGCACTCGCCTGCGGCCGAGCGCTAAAGCGGGAATTCTCGCGTGCACGGGCCTGTGCGACGGACAGTGAGAAGCGGGCGCTCTACGCTGACTGGAAGTCGGTCTATGGCGACGAGCCGGCGAAGCGCATCGCGGCCGGCTACAGGGACGAAGAAATGCGCGAGCGTGTTTTCGGAGGGGTTGGGCGGTGAGAGCGATGTTTCAGAAGGTGAGGGGAAACCTGCTCGCGCCAGTTGACCCGGCGGCCGAGAAATTTCTTGCGGGCTTGAAGCTCGGTGACGGGGCAAACGTCGAAGTCACGAAGGGGCGAAACGTTCGATTCCACAGGAAATTCTTCGCGCTGCTTCAGCTGGCGTTCGATGTTTGGGATCCGCCGGCGGATCGCACATACAAGGGCGAGCCAATCGGCAAGGAGTTTGAGTCGTTCCGTGAGGACATTCTGATTCTCGCGGGGCACTGCGAAGCGCATTTCGGTATCGGCGGCGCAGTGAGGCTCAAGGCGAAGTCGATCAGTTTCGCAAAGTGTGACGAGTACGATTTCAACGACGTGTACGGGTCGGTGCTCAAAGTGGTGTGGGACAAGATCCTGCGTCACGCGAAGTTCGCCTCAGAACAGGAGGTCGAACAGGTGGTGAACCAACTTCTGGCTTTTGAATGACCGATATCGAATATTTCACCTATCCCGGCGTCGAAGGTCGGTACTTCGAGTGCGTAAAGCTGCGCGCAAGCCTGTCCGTCGATAGCTGCGTCACGCAGTTCAACGGGTCGCAACGCGGGGGCGGCTACCTGGCATGTGCCGGATGCCCGATCGGCGCGAGCCACGCGAACGTCGAGGTCAAGGTGACGGCGATCAAGCGGCGCACGTGCGCGCGCTGCCTGAATCCGGCCACGCGTCTCGTGCGCGATCGCATCTGCGTCAGCTGCTACAACCGGACGCTCGAGACAAAGCGCGGGCGCAACGCGAAGGGTGGGCGCCCGCGCAAGCTCGCGAAGGTGGGTCGCGCAGCTGTCATGTGTGTCTCGCGCGGTCGCGCGACGGTGCACGTGGTCGATGATGTGGCAAGCGGAGTGGAGGCGCTCGTGTCGGTCGCGCGACTCGAATCGACAGTGCTGTCCTTCGCGTGCTCGATTCCGCATCCGGTGTGCGTCATCCCTGAACGGAGTGTTTGATGCAACTCGATTTTTTCGGTGGCGACGTTCCAGACGGCCCGGCCAATCCGCTGCCGAAGCCGGCACGCGTCGATCGGTGGCGGCTGGTGGATCACGCATGCCGTCACTGCTTTGGGCGCTTACTGACTTCCGGATCCGGCAAGACGGCATCGGTGCATTGTGCGCAATGCGGCCGGCACGAGGATGGGCCGGTAGAGAGCCTGTGTGCGTGCGGCGTGCATACGGCCGGCGGCCGGCAAGTGCTCGAGTGCTACCGCAATCCGGAAAGGACGCTCGAGGTGCCGCACGAAGTGCTTGTGCGCGTGCGCGAGCTCGAGGAAGCCGGCGACCCCGCACCAGGCGCGCGAAAAGTTTCCGTGCCCGGTTTTTGATCGCATAGCGGCACCGCGTGAGTCGTGATGCGACATTGTGGATGCGGCGATGGTCGTCGTTTCCACGAAACCGATATGAAAAAAGAGTTTTTCGTCAGAGTGCTTGCCGACCACGCGGGCGTTTCCCACCAGGACGCCGGCAAGGTGCTCGATTCCCTCGCGAGCCTCATCGGCAGCGCGACGAGCGGCAAGGGTGGTCTGCGCGTGCCTGGGATCGGCAGTTTCAAGGTGTCCGAGCGCGCGGCACGCAAGGGCGTCAATCCGCGCACGCTCACGCCGATCGATATTCCCGCGCGGCGCCGCGTGAGCTTCAAGCCGGCAATCGACCTGGCGCGGGCGGCCGGGGCTGAGTAATGGCAAAGCTGACTGACGCCGAATGGGCTCAGGCGCGCGCGGTATGGGAGGCTGACCCGAAGGTCAACTACGTCCATATCGCGACTGAGTTCGGCGTGACGAAGCAGGCGGTCGCGCTGCGCGCGAAGAAGGACGGCTGGCAGAAGCAGGCCGACATGCCGCACATCGTGCGCGAGGCGCATCGCGCGGCAGACGCGAAAAGCAAGCCGCCGACGAAGATCGG
This sequence comes from Burkholderia sp. Ac-20349, assembly GCF_017104865.1. Classification (NCBI taxonomy): domain Bacteria; kingdom Pseudomonadati; phylum Pseudomonadota; class Betaproteobacteria; order Burkholderiales; family Burkholderiaceae; genus Burkholderia; species Burkholderia sp. Ac-20349. The sequence goes on along the minus strand of NZ_JAAGPM010000014.1, from coordinate 16,456 downwards.
GCGCAGGGAAGCCGCTGACGTAGGCGAGAAGGGCGAGAAGCCGAAGGCGGAGCGAACGCCGCCGGCGATGCTGCCCACACCGCAGGATCGCGCCGAAGCCGTCAATCGCGCCGTCGATCATCGTGCCGAGTTGCTCGGCCGTCACCGGGCCGAGTGGGAAGGCGTACGCAAGCTCGTGAACGATGCGATCGATGAAGAGGACTTCGACAAGGCCAAGCTCGGCAAGATCACGAGCGAGGCGACGAAGATCATCCAGGAAGGCGAGCGCAAGGCATGGGGCATCGACCAGGAACAGGGCGACGACAAGGGCAAGACGACCATCGTCATCGAGCGGCGGGACGACAGCGCCGGCCGCCTCGCGCCAAGGGCTGATCCACAACCGTCGTGACAGTACGGTGCCCCTCAGGCAAGTTACCTGAGGGGCATTAGTGACTCCGCGCATTCTTTTCATGCTCGATCCAGGCGCGATCGACATGCTCAAAGCCACGTCCAAGAAAGAGATGTGGATTCCCACGTTCACGAAGCACGACGGCACGACCGTTCAAGGTCATTACGCGCACGTCAACGTTTCGGACGACCACGACGACGCCAAGGTGCTCGGCGGCCAGGGTTCGGCAACGCAGAAGGAGGCGCACAAGAACCTGACCAAGCATCAGTGGTTCAACGAGATGCCGGATCAGCACAAGGTGCCCGTGCTGCTGAAGCACGCGACTGAGCTGCAGGACGCGGCCGGCATCCGCGCGCGCGCCGCGAAGTTCCGGATCGCCATTCTCGGCGGCCAGAAGCCGATCGCATCGCAGACGAAGGCTTTCCTCGCGCTCGACGCGGACAAGCAGGCGAAATTCACGGCTGAGTTCGAAAAGGCCGGCAAGCTCGATGCGTTCAATGAGGCGATCGCCGCGGCCAATGTCTCGCCCGCGCAGGAGGCGCCCGTAGAGACGACGCCAGCACCCGCGCAGGCCGAGGGGCAGCAGGGCGCCCAGGAGGCCGCCAGCGAGCCTGTTGTCGCTCCGGAGCCGACGCTCATACAGCAGGTGGCGCCGCAGTCCGATGAGCTGAAGAAGGTCAAGGTCGAGATTGCCGCGAAGGTCGAAGGCCTGAAGGGTATGGGGCTCGACGCGATGAACGAGCTCGGCGACTCGCTGCCGCCCATCGCAGCAACGTTTCTGTACGGCATTGCTGCGGGGAACGACGACTGGATCCTGGATGGCCAGGCGGCTTGGGAAAGCATGCCGTCCGAGCAAAAGGCCGCTTCGTTGCCGCTTCTCGAGGCGTGCATCAAGGTCAATGCCGAGTTCGACGTGAAGCACGCGGAGAAGCTCGGCGCCGACGATGTTGTGAAGTATGGCCACGCGATCACGATCCTCAATGGGCTCAAAAAGCAGTACGGCGCGTCGGCTGCGCCAGTGAAGCTGCCTGAAGGCTGGAATGGTTCATTGAACGGCCTCGCCACAAACAAGGATCCGATCCACGGCGGCATCGTTGACAAAAATTCCGATGGCTGGTTCGTCATTCCCAACTCGGATGATATCGACGCGATGCACGGGTTCCCGTCGCAGAAGGCCGCGTTCGAGGGGCTGGCTGGTGCGGTAGCGAAGCAGCAGGCCGGACAGAGCGCCGAGCCGGCCGCCGCCGCGACCGACGATGGCCCGAAAGAGGGCGATACGAAGACGGAAAACGGCGTCACGTACGTGCTGAAAAACGGCCGCTGGCACAAGGTCGGCGGCGACCAGACAGCAACGGACGCGATCGGCATGCCGGTGTTCGTCGGCAAGACCGTCGCGTACTACGACAAGGTCGCGGCGAAGGTTAAAGGCCTGTTCGATACGGGCGATTGGGCGGGAATGCAGAGCCTGCTCAAAGAGGACTCGAAAACGTGGAACGGGACAAGCCCGAACAGCAAGCTGCTGATCCAGTACACGAACGACTTGCTCGGCGCGCACGCGGGCCAGCAGGCAGTCGAGCCCGCTGCGCCGGCGCCGGAAGCGGCTGCCGCAGAGCCGGTCGCGCCGGCGCCGAAGGAACCCGCGCCGGATGCGCCTGAGTCGATCGATGGATGGGTGAAAACGGGCGGCCAGAAGGGATCGAATGAGGGGGGTGAATTTACCGATCCAGCTGGCCAGAAGTGGTACTGCAAGTTCCCGGCCTCCGAGTCGCACACGAAAAACGAGCTGCTCGCGGCGAAGCTCTATGAGGCCGCCGGCGTCGAGGTTCCGGCGCTCAAGCTCATCTCGCACAATGGCAAGGTCGGCATCGCATCGAAGATCATCGACGGTGTGGAGAAAGACGCGGCCGCGCTCGCGGCCGGCGCGCCTGGCGTTGCAGATGGCTTTGCAGTCGATGCATGGCTTGCGAATTGGGATGTGGTTGGCACTGGCTTCGACAACATGCAGCTGAAGCCGAGCGGCCACGCCGTGCGCCTCGACGTGGGCGGCTCGCTGCTGTACCGCGCACAGGGGACGCCGAAGGGGGAGAAGTTCGGCGAGCACGTCGGCGAGCTGAAAACGCTCATGGATGGCACGAACGAATATGCCGCGCATGCGTTCGGAAAGCTGATGCCGCAGCAGATCGCCGAGTCGGCGAAGAAGGTCGAGGCCGTCTCGCCAGCGGAGATACAGGATCTCGTTTTCAAGTATGGGCCGGGGAGCGCCGCTGACAAGGCGAGTCTCGCCAACAAGCTCGTCGCGCGCCGATGGGACGTGCTCAAGCAGGTGCAGGGGGCAACGACGCCGCCGGCGCCGGCGGCGGAGGCAGCGCCGGCAAAGCCGAAGGCGCCACGCGTTGTCGCAGCCAGCGCGCCGAGCCCATCAACGCCGCCGGCGGACGCGAATGGTTCGGCAGCTGGATCGTCCGATTGGCCGAGCCTGCCAGCGTTCGAGGGCGACAAGGCGGAGAACTACGCGGCCGTCGCGCAGAAGTTGCTCGAGGCGGCACAGGCACAAGGCAATCTGAAGGGCCTGCACAAATTCATGACGGCCGGCAAGAAGCACGTTTTGTATGTGCCGAGTGAGGGCGCGCCTGGCAAGTACACGCAGGTTGCGACACTCAGGGATCCAGCCAAAACGCCGAATGGAGCGAAGCTGCTCGAGTTCTGGAAAGAGCTGGAAGCGAAGCACGCAGGTTCGCCGAAAAAGAAGGCCTCTCCGAAGGTCGTTGCTGCAACGGTTGCAAAGAAGGGGATCGCCGGGGCGCCAGAGTTGAGCGCGGCCGACCTGGGCATTGCCGCGCTCTCGTCTGACCCGGCCGGCAAGCCGAAGAAGGAGCCAAAGCCGCCCGTGTACGTGATTCCGCACGCGCCGGACTTCGCGAACTGGCATGGCCCTGGCAAGGGCTTGTCATCGAAGGCGAAGCTGAACGAGCAGAACACGCAGCTCGCGAACCAGATCCACGATCTCGCGGAAGGCCAGAAGCAGGACGAGCTGAACAACCTGCACTACCAGCCGATCAACGCGCAGACTGGGGATCCGGAAGGCCCGACGAAGCCCATCAGCGAGCATCCTTCGCAGCACATCAAGGGCTATTGGGCCGACGCGAAGCATGCAATGGTCACGCCCTACAAGGAGTTCCGCAAGGCTGCTGCGGGCGTCCTGACGAGCGTTGGCCATGCGATGATGGCGATGCTCGCGGCGGCTGATGATGTTGCCGAGCTGCTGCAGGCGAAGGCCCGCATCGGGCGCTACGCGGTACTGTCGAAGTTCAAGGACAATCCGCTGGCGGACTGGCAGCCGGCCGAGCTGTCGAAAAAGAATGGTCACGTCAGTGCGCAAGTGCTCTATGACCAGTCGAAGGCAAGTTTCGCGAAGCTCACGAACACGCAACAGAAGGCCGTGAAGGATTACACCGGCCCGCACTATCAGACGATGAACAACCCGGAAACGGGCAAGGGCACGCATGACAAGACGGGGGAGGCGATCGCGGCGATCGAGAACGCGTCGATCCCCCTCGAGCCAGGCACTGTGCTGTCGCGCAAATTCACGCCAAAGGACATGGCCGATCATCCGCTTCTGCTTGCATCGGAGGGCTGTGTGCTGAAGGATTTCGGCATCATCTCGACCAGCCTCAGGCCTGAGGTATGGGGCGGCAACATTCAGCTGAGGATTACCGTCGGCGAGAACGTGAAGGGGCTTTACGTCGCGCCGAACCCTGGCAAGGGCGGCGGCGCCATTTCTTCGCATCCAGGTGAGGATGAGGTCATCCTGCCGTTCGGCACGAAGTTCTACGTGAAGAAGGTGCACAAGACGGACACGCCGATGCACGATCAGCACGGCTCGTGGGGCGCGGGGCATGGTCAGACGATTATCGAGGTCGTCGCGTTGCCGAATATGTGAGCGATATAATCGCGCGAACACCTGAAAGGTAAATTGTATGTTTGAGCAAAATGTGAAGGACGTGAAGAGCGAGAGCTACCTTGGCAATGCCAAGGTAGTCGGTCAGCTCGTACGTCAGTTCGTGCACAACGTGCTGTCAATCGACGCGAGTGCCCTGGTGGGCGAGTGCAACCGGATGGCCGATATCTTTGCTGGCATGAACGCCGCCTATACGTCGATCCCGGACTGGTCGAATCGCGACGGCATTGGCCGGTCAGTCGCAGAGCAGTACGGCGTCGATCCGACGCAATCCACGCACGCAATCTTGCGCGCGGCCTTCGCTGTGATTGCGACGCGACTGTTCGGCATCGTGAAGCAGCACCACAACGATGCCGACGAGGTTTGGCAGCCGCTTGTCGATCAGCTGGTGAGAGATGCGGCGGCCGCGCTCGTCGGCGTGAGTGGCGCCAAAAGGTAAAAAAGAAAATTTACCCAATGGGTAAATCTCGGGGTATAGTGTAGCCACTAACACAAACAAGGAAAAACCATGTGGCTCACTCTGTCCGACGCGTTCCTGTCCATCGTTGCGATTCCTGGCGATGCCGAGCACCTGAAGGTGCGCGCGCGCCGCAAGGGTGATATCGAACGTGTGTTTAAGGACTGCTCGATCAAGGTCGAGCGCACGCCGGGGCGTGACTATCTGTACCGCGCTGTCGTCCCGCGCGCGCTCGTCGGCCTGGTCATCTCCGAGCATGTCATGTCGATCAACTACGACAACTTCAAGAATTCGGTGCGCGATAGCCGGCTGCACGCGGCATGCAATCGTGTGTGGCACGTCATGGCAGATTTGCAGGAGATTCCGCCGTATGCGCGCGACATGCGTGTACCGGCGCGACGCGTGGCGCCGGCGAAGAAGTCCGTCGTGACGCAATAATCGATCAACACAACTGAGGACTCGGCATGCGTCCCATCCTGCTTTTCAAATCGCACATCGACGGCTACGTGAAGAAGGACGGAACGTACGTCAAACCGCACAATGACAAGCGGGTGAAGCTGGTTGCGGCGAAGATCAGGGCGCTGACACCGGGCATTTTCGAGTCACCCAAGTCTTATGTGGCTGCGCCATCTGAGGCGCCTGACGCCTACTGGCATCCGCAGACGGACGACAAGGGCAACCACGTGCGTGTGCGTTACCCTCACAAGGAAAGTGCGCCGGCTGATGTGCGTTTCTCCGATTCACTGGCGACTTTCACGCCAGGTGGAGACGTGCCGGCCGCGCTGAATGGTGTGCCGTTCAAGCCGTGGACGGATACACCAAGGACGCACGAGGAATGGGGTAACGTCCCCGGTCAGGTCGAGATTGAAGAGCCGACGATGGAGCTGCCGAAAGACAAGACGGCGGCGTCCGGCGTCGTGATTGTCGAGCCAGATGGTCGTTGCTGGCTCATGAGCCCGACGAACCGTTTCGGCGGCTACCATCAGACCTTCCCGAAGGGGCAGGCTGAGGCGGGTTTGTCGATGCAGGCGAACGCAATCAAAGAGGCATTCGAGGAAACGGGTCTGAAGGTGCAGATCGTCGGCTTCCTCGGTGACTTCGAGAAAACCACTTCCGTCGCGCGCTACTACATTGCGCGGCGAGTCGGCGGCACGCCGGCTGACATGGGGTGGGAGGCGCAGGCGCTGCGGCTTGTGCCGAAGGACATGCTCTACAAGATGCTGAACATGCCGGCCGATCATTCGATTGCTGAAGCGATCGGCGCCGGCCCGAAACCGAAGGGGCCGCCGAAGTCCCTGTTCTGAGAGAAGCCCGCCTCGAGCGGGCTTTTTGTTGTGGGTCGTGACGCGAACGTGCGTCATGGCTTACACCGTTCAACTACCGATTCTTCACGCCGGACAGCGCCAGCTTCTGCACGAGTCGCGGCGCTACAACACGGCGAGCTGCGGCCGCCGGTTCGGCAAGACGTTTCTGGCTCAAGAGATCCTGCTCGATGGGCCGAATCAGAAGGGCGCGCTCAACGGGTATCCCGTGGCCCTGTATGCGCCGACCTATCAGACGATGCTCGAGAGCTGGCGCACTCTCACGAAAACACTGCGGGACGTCACTGCTCAGAAGTCCGAGCAGAACAAGCGTCTCGACCTGATTACCGGTGGATCCGTCGAATGCTTCTCGCTCGATGATCCAGACACGTCGCGCGGCCGCAAGTTTGCCGTCGCCGTAGTGGATGAGGCCGCAATGATCAAGCGGCTTGAAGAGGCGTGGGAACAGACGATCCAGCCGCTGCTGCTGGACTTCGCCGGCGAAGCGTGGTTCTTCAGCACGCCGAAGGGCGACAACTATTTCAAGAAGCTCTTCGACAAGGGCAATCCGGCGAATCCAAACCGCGATGACGAGTGGATGAGCTGGCAGCTGCCGACTACGACGAACCCGCATATCTCGGCACGTGACGTTGCGAAGATGAAAGAGGGGCTCCCGCGCCTGGTCGCGATGCAGGAGTTCGACGCGCAGTTCGTGAGCTTCGCTGGCACGTTCATCAAGGCCGAGCATATCCACGTCGGGCAGGCGCCGCGCGGCATGCGCCTGTATCAAGGTGTTGATCTGGCGATCAGCATGAAGCAGAACGCCGACTATACGGCGATCGTGACGGTTGGGGTGGATGATCAGGGGCGCGTGTGGATCGTGGATGCTGAGCGCCGCCGCGTCGGTTTCCGGGACGCGCTCGCGTTCATCAAGGAGAAGGCCGCGCGCTACCGGCCTCAGGAAATCGCGATCGAGGCAGTGCAGTACCAGGCGGCGGTTGTCGAAGAGCTCCTGCGCTCGACGGATCTGCCAGTGCGGCAAGTCAGGCCGGACAAGGACAAGTTCACGCGGGCGCAGGGGCTCATTACGCGCTACGAGAACGGGCTCGTATGGCACAACGAGACGCTGCCGGCGTACTTCGTGGAAGAGATGCTCGCGTTCGGCCCGGACTGCGAGCACGACGACCTGCTGGACGCGGCCGTCTACGCATACTCGCTCTGCGGCGAATTCGGTAGGACGCAATTTATCTTGCCGGATCAATCTTCATATGAATCTAAAGTGGAAATTGTCCGGACGATGCACGGCCTGCCGAGTCAGGTCGCGCAGCTCGTGGATGAGGGGGTCGATCAGGCGCGCGGTCGTGCCGGGACGTGCGGCGCGTGCACGGCCTTTGACGGGATACGTTGCATGGAACGCAACCTGCTCGTCAGGGCAGCTGATGCGGCGTGCCCTTTATTCCAGGGCGCGGCGTGACGTGTCAACGGCTTTTGGCGGAATACACCTAAGGGTAAACCCTTGATCTGTAAAAGTCTGAAACACTGGAAACGATTGGTAAGCACCTATAGAATGCAGCCCTCAGGTAAATGTTCTTCTGGGTCGGAAGCACAAAAAGAACCGATCGTTTTATGATGTCGATGTAAGGGGCGCGCGCACGTTGTAAGGTGGGTGCGTGATGTACAGCTAAACTGGGCCGAGCAAAAAAACATGCCGTCGTATAGAACGAAAGAAGCAGAACTGGAAGAAGAAGTGTCGCTCCTGCTGGAAGAGATTCAGGCAATAAAGGACATGCATGTAGCGGAAATTGCTGCAATCAAGGCTGCGACGCGGCGCGAAGTGTTGCGCGAGGTGCGAGAGAAAATGCGTTCGGCGGGAGGCGGGAGCAAGGTATGGGGTCGTGCGCTCCACTTCGTGGACGTTGAGATCATGCAGCATTGACCAGTCCGGAAAACGAGATCGATGAAGGCAATGAGAAAGGCGCTCGAGAGGCGCCTTTTTTTATCAAGAAAGTAAACTAAAAGTTTATCTAGCGGGTTGACTCCCTATTTGTTAGTGGCTACACTTCTTTACATGCCGTGACCCTATGGGGAGCGGAAGCGGAAGGCTCATCATGATCCGGCGGTGTCCGTTTTGAGATGGGTGGAGATGTGGCAATAACATGCGCGCGCGCCGAACATTTGAGTGAAGTTTGCGCGACGCGGGAGTGGAGCGGTACCACGCGACAGCGGGTGATGGGTGGCTCGGCCGGCCGTGACTTGTGAGCGTGACATTTACCTGAGAGAAGAAAATGAAGGCGATTGATTTCTCATCGAAGCATTCTCAAGAACGTCTCGACCTGATCGTGGGCACGCTGGATATGGACGGCCCGATGACGGTTCGCGAGCTGGCCCCGCTCATTGGGGTGTCGGCAGTGACGCTGCGCCCGTATCTGGCTCACCTGGAGGAATGTCGCGTGGTTCACGTCTGCGATCGGCGGTCGAACAACCCGAACAGCGCTTCGCCTGGTCGTCCATCGCCGGTTTTCGCGGTGGGCAAGTCCGGCACGATCACGAACAAGGGGCCGGATGGTTCGTCGGGGTCTGCGGCGCCGCTCGCGCTGGCCGGCGGCCGGCACATTCACACGCAGTTCGATCGCCCGGATTGGACGCCGCCGATCGTGCGACGCGACCCGATGGTTGCTGCCTTCTTCGGTTCGGCATGCGCGCGCTGAAGCTGGTGATGTGGATGCTTCGCGTCCTGGGGACTGCACCGCTTATGGCGTGCTTGTGGCTTTTGGCCAAGGCGTTGCGTGCAGTGTTGCGTCGCATGGGCGAGGGGAGGGCATAATGCAGCGACTTTTCGAGCTGTACAAGCTGGTGATGGTGCCGAGATTTCAAGAGTCGGCGCCGGCGAACGAGCCGAAACCGATGGCCTATCTCGTGCGATGGGCGAATGGGGAGCAGTCACTGAAGTTCCCCGGCTTCTTTCTGCCGGGGATGCGAGCTCGAGCGATCGAGCGTGGAGCGGAAGTGATTGCGCTCGGCCCGATCACGGTTACGGAGAAAAGCGGCTGAACCGATGTGTCTGAAGGGGGTGGGGATGGAGCGAACGAGGGAGCGGCTGAGCGGGGCCGAGCGTGTTGAGAAGCACCGAAAAAAGGTGCTGAGCGAAGGTGGCAGGCGCACAACGGTGACGATTCGGCCAGAGGCAGTGCTCGCAGCCGAAGAGCTGGTGGAGTTGGGATACGCTGGCGATTTGACGAAGGCGATCAACAAGGCGCTCATCGATGCGCGAAAACGACTGGAGTAGTTCCGCCTGAAAGCCCGCCACGTGCGGGCTTTTCTCTATGCGGTCGTGACGCGAAGGTGACTCCATTCAGGAGAAACCTATCGTATGAGCAGAGCCGAAAACGTGGCGTTCGACGCCGACGCGCCCGTTGAAGAGAGAACGGACGCGCTCGCGCAGCTGCAGAAGGCGCACGCACCGTCGTCTCTGTCCGGGCTGCTGCCGAATGATGCCGTGCGAGACGTGATTTCGTACATTCAAGACGGCATGGCAGAAGCCGCGATGAACAAGGCGATCAACCCTGGCATCGTGCCGTTTCCGTCGAATCGCTCGAAGGACAGGGAGCCGGGGATGCAATCGGTCTTTCTCGATGAATGGGCCGTGCAGGTGCAGGGCGAATATTGGGATCGACCAGGCGGCCTCGGCTTCGACTCGCTACGTGCGATGGTGGATCAGACGCCGATCCTCAATGCAGTCATCCTCACGCGCATCCGCCAGGTGCAGCGCTTCTGCCGGGTCGCCGAATCTGGCGTGGACAAGCCGGGTTTCGAGATCCGGCATGTCGATCGTAAGCACAAGCTCACGCCCGAAGAACAGAATTCGATCCAGCTGCTCAACCGCTTCATCACGAATTGCGGATGGGAGTTCAAGCCGCGCCGGCGCAAGGCGCTGCGTCGCGACGCCTTCAGCCAGTTCATGGCGAAGTTTGTGCGCGACTCGCTTACGCTGGACTCCGCGCCGATCGAGCTGGAGTGGAAGCGCGACAAGGCGCTGGGCATCGACGGCTTCTATTCGGTGGATGGCTCGACCATCCGCCTGTGCACCGAACAGGGCTATCAGGGCGATGATGAGGTGTTTGCGCTGCAGGTCGTGCAGGGCCGCATCTCGACGGCCTACACCTTCGATGATTTGATCTATGAGCCACGCAATCCCCGCACTGATGTGACGGCGGCCGGCTATGGTCTGTCGGAGACGGAGCTGCTTATCCGCATCGTGACGGGCTTCCTGAACGCGCTCACGCACAACATCAAGGGCTTCGACTCGAACGCGATTCCGAAGGGCATGCTCCACCTCTCGGGAAACTACACCAACGACGATATCGCCTCGTTCAAGCGCTACTGGAACGCGATGGTGAAGGGCATCAACAATGCCTGGACGCTGCCTGTCATGGTGTCGAAGGATCAGGAGTCGCGCGCGGCCTTCGAGAAATTCGGCGTTGACTTCAACGAGATGTATTTCGCGAAGTGGATGACGTTCCTCACGTCAATCATCTGCGCGGTCTATGGCATGAGTCCGGCCGAAATCAACTTCGATTCGTTCACAGGTGGCAGCACGTCGGCACTCTCGGGCTCGGACACGGATGAAAAGCTCGCGGCGTCGAAGGATTCGGGCCTTCGCCCGCTCATGGCATACGCCGAGAACACGCTGACCGACTACATCATCAGCGACTTCTCCGACAAGTTCGTGTTTCGCTGGACGGGGCTTGATCCGGAAGATGCTGAGCGCCAGTTCGAAGAGAAGAAACTCATCATGTCGGTCGATGAGATGCGCTCTGAGCACAACCTCGGCCAGTATCCAGGCTCCGCGCTCATCGGTGGTGCGCCGCTCAATTCTCAGCTGGTGAGCCTGTATCAGCAGGAGAACGCGCCGCAGCAGCCGCAGCAGCAGGCCGACTTCGGGCAGCCTGGCGCTGGCCCCAAGGGCGCGGATGCGGCGAGCGGCGATGGCGACTTCGGCAAGGATGGATCGGACGACTTCGGCAAGGGGGATGACCCGAATGCGAGCGCGAACGCGGACTTCGGCAAGAACGGCGCCGGAGACTTCGGTAAGGGCGGGAGCGCGCCGGCGGCCGACGCTGCGACGGGCGATGTTCCGGCCGACGACGTAACGCAAGGCGATCGGCAGGGCGAGCTGGACTTCGGCAAGGCGATGCCCACCGTCTACACGCTGGAGGACTGATGGCGCGCGAGATTCCCGTCAAGGCGAGCACGCCGCACAGCGTGGTTGAGGGCGATGACCTGTACTTTAAGCACGCGACGCATGGTGTCGCGACCGGCAAGGTCGTCGCGGTCGGTGCGCACGGCGTGCAGCTCAAGCACGACTCGAGCGCCGAGCCGCTCAAGGTGGTGTGGGAGCACGTGCTCGGTCACAAGGCGCGCGCTCAGCGGCGCTTCGTCGTTGTGGATCGCGGCGAAGATGGGTCGATCGCCGAGGACGAGTCGGGCAAGCGCGTCTATATCGCCGGCAAGCTGTCCGGCGAATCGCAGCCGATGACGAAGTCATTCGAGCCGGCCGGCGCCGCAACGCGTGATGAGCTCGAGGCGGTGCAGCTGGTTGCGCTCGAGGCGGCCCGGATGGTGGCCGAGCAGACCGCGCTGATCCAATCCCTTGTCGTCCAAACGCAGCGCAATGAGGCGCTTCTGCTGGCGCTGCTGGCGAAGTTTGGCATTCAACCTGATACCCCTGGAGCCGTATGAGCAAGATCCTTTTTTTCAAGTCCGTGAAACCCGCGCAGGGCGATGACGAGCTGCACGGCAAGAAGCCGGCCGTGCAGGAGCCGAAAGGGCCGGCTCAGCCGGACAAGCCCGAGGATAAGCCGGCGCAGGAGCCCGCAGCGCCTGCCTCGAAGGATGGCGAGGCGCAAGGCGACGGTGGCGGCCAGAAGGATGGCTTCGGCCCGCATAACGTCGAGCCCGGTCATCACGTTGCGTTTGCCGCCGGCGACTTCAACGGCGCTGGCAAGGTGACGGCATCGGGCGAAGATGGTTGCACCGTGGCCGATAAAACCGGCCGCGAGCATCGCGTGCACTGGCACGAAGTGCAGGGCCATCACGCGGGGGCGGAATAAGCGCATGGCGCTCCTTCTCGACATTGGCCCGGTGGCATGTGACTGCACGAATCACGCGCTCGAACTGTTCTCGAAGGCCTTGAGCGGCGAGAACGGCTCGGACGATGGGATCTGGCAGCCGCACGATTCGCCGTTCATCTCGCACCTGATCGAGTTGTTCACGCAGAAGGGCTTGACGAAGCTGTCGGACGTGCATGCCGAGCTTCAGGCGTGGATCGCTGGTCAGCGTTATCAGAAGGACGCCTGGGGCAAAGCGAGCAAGCCTGCATCGGGCGTTTATCGCGCCTGGACACCGGCCGAGATGGATCTGGTCGAGCTTTACCTGTCGAGTCTCGCGCCGGAGCAATTCGCCCTGGAGGATTGGGGGTTCCTAATCGACTACCTGATCCAGCGGTATCTGCCGCTCGGCGAGCTGCAGAAGGATACCGAGGCGCTCGCCGTGCGCGCGGCGCTCATGGGAAAGGCGCAGTCGATCGTAGAAGCCATCACGCCGACGCAGGCCGCGCATCTGCTCGAGGTGATGCCCGAGTCGGAGGCCCGCGCGAAAGCCGCCATCGACAAGAGCCGCCATTTCGAGGCTGCGATGGAGTACGGGCGTCAGCACGCGGGCGAAAACGTGAAGTACTTCACGGAGAGCGCGCGGCACCGGCTGCGTGCGACCGTGCTCGATCACGTTGCGCTCAAGATGCAGGGTGATCCACACGCGCTGTACGACACGAAGCTGCAGCAGGAGCTGCTCGATGACTTCGGGACGCTCAACCGCGACTGGCGTCGCATTGCCGTGACAGAGGCCGGCGAGATCGCGAACCAGGGGCTCGTCGCTTCGCTTGAGCCTGGCGCGCGCGTCAAGCGCATGGAGGTCTACAACGGCGCCTGCGCGTTCTGCCGAAAGATCGACGGTCTGGTGATGAACGTCGTGAGCGCGAGCGACCCGGACAAGGACGGCTGGCGCGACGTGTGGCCGGGAAAGACGAACATCGGGCGATCGGCAGCGAAACGCAAGCGCATCGGGAATGAGCTGGTCGAGCGCGATCGCAGCGAGACATGGTGGCCAGCGGCCGGCGTGCAGCATCCGCATTGCCGTGGCCAGTGGCACGTCGTGCGCGACACGCCTTCAGCGGGGGATCCGAAATTCTCGGCATGGTTGCGTGCGCACCTTGCCGCCATTGAATAGCCCTGACAGGTAAAAAGTAGTTGTACCTTAAAGGTAAAGTGTTTTATGATTCATTCCATCGACGGCGCAGTACCAAAACGGGGATGAACATGAAGAACGCTGATTTCGGGTTTGACGATCGCAAGGCTCTGTTTGTACGCAAGCCATCGCGCTCTTTCACGCTTGGCGGCCAGTTTTTCGGTGTCATCCTGTTCGGTGCGTCGTTGGGTTTCGTGTTCGCAAACCACATCGGCTGACGCTTAGCCTGCCACAAGCGGGCGGAAGGGGAAGGGCGGCTGCGCCCCCATTCGAGTGAATCTGGCAAGGCAATGGTGTTGCCCGCCTTGCGGAGTCAGGTGAGCTTGAGTAGCTGCCTTTCCCTTTCCCTAGCGGTTGGCCGTGAGGACCGTAGCCGCGGCGGCCCGAAAGGGATAGCGCGGACAGTGCGAGTGGTACGTGTGCTGGAACAAAAACGGCCTCAGCGTAGGGCGGGAGCGAATAGACCTGGCTCCGTGCCTATGCCGAAAGCAGCTAGACCGGTGCAGGTGGGGTCGAGGGCCGAAAGGCCCGCGCACTGATGCCCGAAGGTGCTGGAGTTGCGAGTAGGTTAGCGGACAGCCGAGAAAGAACGGCCGAGTGGCTCACGTAATGAGCCGCATCAAGTGAGCGGCCCGTCGTCGTCGCGCCGACGTAAAACTGGCCGTAGCAATATGTGCATTCGGAGAAGCGCGAGGGTGCCGAAAAACCCCGTTCATGGCCTGCGCGGGACTCGCGGGCATACCTTCGCGTGGGCCGCTCACTTGAGGCTTGAAAGTTGACCGAATGAAGCGCCCGGCATGTTACCCGCTTTGCTGATCCTAGACCGGGTTGGATCAGCCCCGAAACTGCACCGGGTATTGCGCTGAACGACGTACAGCAAGAGGCAGGTTAGCGCTCCGTCCGATTGACTGCCGTAAGCAGTCTCCTGCAAAGCGCATTCGCTGAGTGCTCTTTGCAGGACTGGATGACTACCCTTCAAGACGGTCCTCAAATGTCCACGAAGGGCGAAGTGATTCCTCCGTTATTCGGGATCCGACTGGCCGGCGTAAGCGGCCGCCCGCCAAGGGCATTCGGTGAGTGTCTTTGGCGGGCTATGGTGTTCGCAGGGTCCGTCGAAGTCTTGGGTTTGATCGATGAACGCTGCGGCTACCGCGCACTGGCCACAAAGTGCGCCGACTGACAGCCGTTAGCTGTGAACGGGGGGAGCGATTCCGGGAAAAACGCTCGCCAGTTATGGAAGTGTGGCCGAGTGGTTTAAGGCTCCGGTCTTGAAAACCGGCGACGGGAAACTGTCCGTGAGTTCGAATCTCACCACTTCCGCCCGGAACGTAGCGCAGCCCGGTAGCGCACCTGATTTGGGATCAGGGGGTCGCAGGTTCGAATCCTGTCGTTCCGACCAGTTTCATCAGACAAGCCGCTTTGTGCCCGTTGCAGCCGGTCGAGCCGAGAGCCTCGATTGGGTTGGCGGGGCTCTCCACGAGGCGGCCTCTCTGATGGAATTTGCGGGCATGGCCGAATGGTCAGGCAGCGGCCTTCCAAGCCGTTCACACGAGTTCGATTCTCGTTGCCCGCTCCAGCATAAAACCGGCCGCAAAATCGAGCGGACGCACGAGCCTCGTAACGTGCAGATTGACTGGCTTAAGCAGTCGCCTCACAAGAGCCGTAGCTCAGTCGGGTAGAGCACCCCGTAGAGGGGGAGGCTGGTATTCCAGATAGGCGCCGGCGCCTAGCGCACGTTCAAATCGTGCCGGCTCTTGTGAGGGTGAATCCGCGAAAGTGGACGACAGTGGTCGGCTCTTGCGCTGCGCGCAGGGAAATGCCGGCTGATTGGCAGTGCGAGCCACACCCTCGACTGCTGCAAGACCTTTCGAGATGGAGAAGCGAGGGACTGGTGAAAGAGGCGCGCTGTTGGCGTCAAATAGCCGGTGAAGCGAGGAACCGTAAGAAGTGAGCAGGGCGCTAAAGTCCAAGCTACCGGGACGCGAGCGGGGGAAGGGCCCGCACCTTCACGCATGGCGACTTAGACGGCAGATCCGGGGAAGGGTCATAACCCCCTGGCCGCACCGAGACAGTCCCCCTTGACGGGATAGTCGCCATGACGTGAGGGTAAAGCGGGCGAATGCGGCGCCGAGCCGCATTAACGACGTGGGTTGGGGATTCCCGGCCGCCCTCTACCAACAACCATCGCCGGAGCGCGCATGTCCCGTAAGTTCAAGCTCGGCATCCTTGCCGCAGCCCTGATTGTTCTCACCGTTTTCCTCATCACGTCCTGCGATCGCGGCCAGCAATACGCTGTCGCGCCTCAAGTCGTTCAGCCTGCGCCTGTCATCGCGGCAGCGCCCGTGGTGCAGGCGCCCCCGGTCATCATCCAGCAGTCGCACGACGACGGTTTCTGGCACGGCGTCGCGCTCGGCCACATGCTCAGCAGCGGGCCGACCGTGATCCACCACTACCAGGCGCCGCATCCGGCCTACGTCGCACCGCGCACGACGATCGTGAACCGCACGACGGTCATCAACAAGACCGTGCACCAGGCCGCGCCCGTCTACACGCCCCCCGCGCGATCGCCGGCGCCGATGTATGTCGCGCCGCGCGCCACATCGGTATCGGGTGCCTATTCGCCGCGATCGAGCTATTCGAGCTCGTCCTACAGTTCGTCGTCGCGATCGTACAGCTCATCGTCGTACAGCTCACGCTCATACAGCTCCCGGCGCTGATCCACATTCGCGGGCCTCGCTAAGTCGCCCGCTCCAGATCCATTCACTCATTTCCTGATAGGGGAAAGCATGTCCGAAGTTCAAGGCGGCGCAGCAGCGTCGGAAGCGGTCGATACCGCAGTGCAAGAC
Source organism: Burkholderia sp. Ac-20349 (assembly GCF_017104865.1). NCBI lineage: Bacteria > Pseudomonadati > Pseudomonadota > Betaproteobacteria > Burkholderiales > Burkholderiaceae > Burkholderia > Burkholderia sp. Ac-20349. The sequence continues at coordinate 204 of NZ_JAAGPM010000014.1, read as the reverse complement.
AAGGCTGACCAGGCTGCCGCACCGGCTGGCGCGGTGACGGAAATTCCGGGCGGCGTCGAAGTCGATCCCGCGTCGATCCCGAAGGCGCCGGCCGACGACTCGGACGGCTCGCACGGTCACGTCGATGGTGACGCTGGCGACGCCGGTTCCGACGCGGCCGGCGTAACCGGTGACGAAGGCGACGCGGGCGATGCAGGCGACGCG
>NZ_JAAGPM010000146.1:0-19334 GCF_017104865.1 Burkholderia sp. Ac-20349 | reverse complement strand
GCCCGAGGTTCGCCCTCATCGTTCACCGCCCGCCGCCGGGTGGTTTTTTCCCGATCGTTTTCATTTTTCAGGCCTGCCCGATCACCGCGCCCGCGGCGAGCCCCGCACCCACACCCGCGATGCCGCCCGGATTCTGCGCGGCGAGCGGAATCGCCTGTGCGGTCTGGTATTGCGTGGCGCGGGCGAGATCGCCGGCCATCCCCGCGCCGATCCGCAGGTCGAGCGCCTTCTGCAATTCAGCCGGCAGCGACACGCTCTCGACCGCGAACGCGTCGAGCGCGAGGCCATAGCGCGTAAACACCGGCACCAGTGCGTCGGCGACGCGCTGCGATAGCAGCGACTGGTTCGCGGCCATGTCGACGAACGGCACGTCCGCCGAGCCGAACGTCGTGCTCATCGCGGTGACGACCAGATTACGCAGTTGCTGTTCGAGATCGTCGACCGTGTACTGCGCGCGCGTGCCGCTGACCTCGCGATAGAACGCGCCCGCGTCGACGATCCGGTACGAGTAGATGCCGAACGCGCGCACCTGCACGAAGCCGAATTCGCGATCGCGGATCGTCAGCGGCTGCGCAGTGCCCCAGCGCCGGCCGAGCTGCAGCCGCGTGCTGAAGAAATAGACGTCCGACTTGAAAGGCGACTGAAAGAGTTTGTCCCAGTTCTTCAGGTACGTGAGCACCGGCAGCGTGTTCGTTTCCAGCGTGTACAACCCCGCCTGGAAGATGTCGGCGACCTTGCCTTCGTTGACGAAGATCGCGACCTGCGTTTCGCGCACGGTCAGCTTGCCGCCGTACCGGATTTCCATGTCTTCCATCGGATAGCGCCAGGCCAGCACGCCATCGGTGTCTTCCGTCCATTGCAGGACGTCGACGAACTGCTTGCGGATAAACGATCCCAGACTCATGTCGGTCTCCTCGAAACGCGTGGCGTGTCAGGTCAGGTCAGGCAGGCGGCATTGATGATGCCGACGACGAGCGACGCGGTGCCCATCAGGCCGCCCATCGCGACGTTGCGATCCTCGATCGCATGATTCATGCCGGGCATCAGGCGCGTCAGCGCCGCATAGGTGATCAGTTGCACGACCATCGCACCGACGGCCCAGATCACGACTTCGCCGAGCGTGGAATTGTGCGCGATGCTGGACGCGAGCGTCAGGCAGAAGCCGATCAGCGCGCCGCCGAACGACAGCGTCGCGGCCGCATTGCCGTCGCGGATCAGCGCCAGTTCGTCGAACGGGGTGACCTTCAGGTACACTGCCGCGAACACAAGAAGCAGCACGAACGCCGACAGTAAATGAACCGCATAGAGATAGGCACTATTCATTCTTTCCCTCGGATTTTGTGCTCGGTTCGCCGCCCCGTCGCCGGCCGGCCCGCGCAGGGCCAGCCGACAAAATTCCGCGCCAGTATATCCACATTGCCGACCGCTGCACAACGGACGCACCATGCTGCATAAGCGCGCGCTCGTCCTGTCGATTCTCGTGCTCGCGTCGTGCGGGCTGGGCTACGAACTGATCAGCAGCGCGCTGTCCAGCTACCTGCTCGGCGATTCGATCCTGCAGTTCTCGTCGGTGATCGGCTGCTACCTGTTCGCGATGGGGATCGGCTCGTGGCTCGCGAAGTTCGTCGAGGACGACGACGTGCTCGACCGCTTCGTCGACATCGAGCTGCTCGTCGGCCTGCTCGGCGGCGTGTCGGCCGCGCTGCTGTTCGCGGTGTTCGCCTGGCTCGCCGCGCCGTTCCGCGCGGCGCTCTATGCGCTCGTGCTGGCGCTCGGCATGCTGATCGGGATGGAGATCCCGCTCGTGATGCGCGCGTTCCAGCAGCGGCGCCAGGCGTTCCGCCATACCGTCAGCGAAGTGCTGACCTTCGACTATCTCGGCTCGCTCGCCGTGTCGCTGATCTTCCCGCTCGTGCTTGCACCGCGCCTCGGCCTGCTGCGCACCAGCTTCCTGTTCGGGCTCCTGAACGCGTTCGTCGCACTGTGGACGACGCACCTGTTCCGCGACGAGATCCGCAACGTGCGCGGCAAGCTGATGCGCGCGTCGCTCGTGATCGGGCTGCTCATCGCCGGCTTCGCGCTGTCGGACCGCATCACGCACTGGGCCGAACATGGCGTGTACGGCGACGAGACGATCTATTCGGAAACGACGCCGTACCAGCGCATCGTGCTCACGCAGTGGCACGACGACATGCGGCTGTACCTGAACGGCAACCTGCAATTCTCGTCGCGCGACGAGCATCGCTATCACGAGGCACTGATCCACCCGACGATCGAGGCGCTGCCGTGGGCGAAGCGCGTGCTCGTGCTCGGCGGCGGCGACGGTCTCGCGGTGCGCGAGCTGCTCAAGCACCGCAACCTCGAACAGATCACGCTCGTCGATCTCGATCCGGCGATGACGAAGCTGTTTTCCACGTCCGCGCCGCTCGTCAAGCTGAACCAGGGCTCGCTGAAGGACCCGCGCGTGCACGTGATCAACGACGATGCAGTGCGCTGGCTCGAATCGAACGCCGACGTGTACGACGCGATCGTCGTCGACTTCCCCGACCCGACCAACTTCGGGCTCGGCCGGCTGTATTCGGTGCCGGTGTTCCGGCTGCTCGCGCGCCACCTGTCGGAGAACGGCTACGCGGTGATCCAGTCGACCTCGCCGTACTTCGCGCCGCACGCGTACTGGACCATCATCGCGACGCTGCATGAAGCCGGGCTCAACACTTGGCCGTACCACTGCTACGTGCCGTCGTTCGGCGACTGGGGTTTCGTGATCGCCGGCAAGCGCCGCGACTTCACGGTGCCGACGCACTACTCGGTGCCCACGCGCTGGCTCGACGCGCAGACGGCCGCCGAGATGTTCCACTTCCCGGCCGACATGCCGGCGCTGCCGATGTCGCCGAACGAACTCAACGACCAGCCGCTCGTGCGCCGTTTCGACGACGACTGGAAGCACGTGCTGCGCTGATGGACCGCCGCACGTTCCTCGTCGCGTCGGCGGCCGCGTCGCTCGCCGCCTGCGGGCGCACCGGCTGGATCGAGACGACGCCGCAGGTCGGCTACCCGGGCATGCGCGAAGGCCATGCGCTGCGCGACCATGCGACGCTGCCGCCGCCGTCCGGCACGCTCGAGACCGACGTCGCGATCCTCGGCGCGGGCGCGGCCGGGCTGTCGTGCGCGTGGCAGCTCGCGCGCGCCGGGCACCAGCGCTTCACGGTGCTCGCGGGCCCCGAATTCGGCGGCAACGCGGCCGGCGGCCGCTTCGGCGATCTCGGCTATCCGAAAGGCGCGCACTACCTGCCGCTGCCGTCGCTCGAATCCACGCATCTGCGCGACATGCTCGCCGATCTCGGCGTGATCGAATCGGCGCCGTTCTCGGCACGCCCGGTGTACGACGAGCGCGTGCTCGTCCATGCGCCCGACGAACGGCTCTTCATCGCCGGGCAGTGGCAGGACGGCATCGTGCCGACGGCCGGCCTCGGCGCCGACGCACTCGCGCAACAGTCACGCTTCTTCGCATACACGGACATGCTGCGCACCGCGCGCGGCGCCGATGGCCTCAAGGTGTTCTGCATCCCGATCGCGGAATCGTCGCGCGACCCGCGCTGGCGCGCACTCGACCGGCGCTCGTTTCGTCAGTGGCTGCTCGACGAGGGCTACACCGCGAAGGCGCTGCACTGGTATCTGAACTACTGCTGCCGCGACGACTACGGCGCCGGATACGAGCACGTGTCCGCGTGGGCCGGCCTGCACTATTTCTCGTCGCGCGGCGGCCACGCGGGCGACGCGAGCGACGGCGCAGTGCTGACCTGGCCCGACGGGCTGCACACGATGGTGACGAAGCTCACCGATTCGATCACCGCGCGCACCGGTTCGAACGCGTGGTCGCGCGACGGCTTCGCGGTGCGCGCGACCGAGCGCGCGGGCGGCGTCGACGTGCTGTGCGCGCGCATCGGCGACGACGGCGCGCTGTCGACGTTCACGCTGAAGGCGCGGCGCGTCGTCTGCGCGATGCCGCTGTTCGTCGCGGCGCGCGTGTTTCCGCAGCTCGGCGCGTATGGCTTCGACCCTGCGCGCGACCTGCCGCCACGCGCGCCGTGGCTCGTGTCCAACTTCCTGCTCGACGGCATGCCGGCCGAAGCAGCGGGCGTGCCGCTCGCGTGGGACAACGTCGTCTACGACGGCGCGGGGCTCGGCTATGTCGTGTCGACGCACCAGCTGATCCGCATGTCGCCGCCGACGCGCTCGGTGTTCTCCGCGTACCAGGCGTTGAGCACGCAAGCGCCGGACGACACGCGCCGCTGGCTCGCGCAGGCGAAGCCCGATGCGTTGCGCGAACAGGCGGCGATCGATCTGCAGGCCGTCTACGGGCGCGACCTGTGGAAACACGCGACGGCGCTCGAGATCACCGTGCGCGGCCACGCGATGGCGACGCCCGACGTCGGCTTCCTGAGCCGGCCGGGGCTGCTCGCGCTGCGCGATGCCGACGGCCCCGTCGTGTTCGCGCATGCGGACCTGTCCGGGCTGTCGCTGTTCGAGGAAGCGTCGTACTGGGGCATGCTCGCCGCCCGACGCGTGCTGGCCTGACGGCCGTCATCCGTCATTGCGGCGGCGCCGCCACCCGCTATAATCGCGCGACATTCCGACTGCATTGAGCAGGCCGATGGTGCCGCGCCGTCCGACGCGCCGTATGCCCGCCTCGACAACAACAATGACGAACCGAACCATCCGACGCCTTCGCCCGTTCGCGCGCGCCGCCGCGCGCATGCTCGCCTGCGCCCCGCTGCTCGGCGCGCCGCTGGCACTGCATGCGGCCGACACCGCGGCCCCCGCCGGCACCACACCCGCCGCCGGACGCTACATCGTCGTCGACACCGGCCATACGCCGGCGCACCCGGGCTCCACCGGCGCGAGCGGCCGCGTCGAATACCTGTACAACCTCGATCTGTCCGCGGCGGTCGCCGAAAAGCTCGCCGCGCATGGCGACCGCGTGCTGCGCACGTCGGCCGACGGCCGCGAGATCGCGCTCGACCAGCGTTCGACGCAGGCACCCGACGCGAACCTGTTCGTGTCGATCCATCACGACTCGATGCAGCAGCAGTTCATCGACGCGGGCCGGCAGCGCGAATTCCGCGGCTTCTCGGTGTTCGTGTCGGAACGCAATCCGCACTATGCGGAAAGCCTGCGTTGCGCGAAGGCGATCGCCGAGCGGCTGGTGGCGGCCGGCGAACGGCCGTCGCTGTATCACGCGCAGCCGATCCGCGGCGAGAATCGCCCGTTGATCGACCCGCAACTCGGCATCCACCGCTTCGACGATCTCGTCGTGCTGCGCACCGCGCCGATTCCGGCCGTGCTCGTCGAGGCCGGCGTGATCGTCAATCCGGACGAGGAAGCGCGGCTTGCGCGTCGCGAGACGATCCAGAAGCTGTCCACCGCGATCGCCAGCGGCATCGACGCGTGCACCGCGCCGAAATAAACGACGATGACGCCCGTCGGACCCAACGGTTTTCACCCAGTCAGGAGCATCACCATGAAAATGAAGAATCTGCTCGCATCCTGCGCCCTGCTCGCGCTTGCCGTTCCGTTCGCCGCGCACGCGGCCGGCTGTTCGAAGCCGCACAGCGCGTTCGACCAGGTGTACTGCAGCAGCACGCAGTTCTCGCAATCCGACCGTGACCTCAACGACGAATACGGCCGCCTGCGCAAGCAACTGAGCAGCGATCAGCAGGCGACGCTGAAGGCCGGCCAGCTCGCGTGGCTGAAGCAGCGCGACGCGCAGTGCAGCGAGACGCGCAACAACGGCTACCTCGTGGATCTCCAGTGCGCGACCGACATGACGCAGTCGCGGCTGTCGTTCCTGCGCGAGCGTGAGCGCGAGTGCACGAGCACCGGTTGCGTGGCGTCGAAGCTCGGCGACTAAGGGCTTCGCGCGTGCCGCGCCGCGAAGCGTTTCGCGACGCGGCGCTTCATGCCCTTGCGATCCCCGCGCTTCGGCACCGCGAAAGGAGCGGCGATGCGACATGAATTCCCGGAAATCCTCAACGATCTGGTCGACTATTTTCTCGTCGGCGATCTCCTGCTGCTGAAGCGCTACCAGGAGCAGCACGGACTGTCGGACGACGTCGCAACGGCGTTCACGACGAGCGACAGCGGCGACCGTGCCGTGCTGGAAGGCGTCGTCATTCCGCTGGCCGGCATCGAGAACCATCCGTACACGGTGATCTTCACGCCCGATGACGCAACACCCGAACTGCTGAAGACGGGAAGCCGCCTGCAGCATCGGCGCGGCGGGTACGTGCTGCGCGTCGAACATCGTTCGATCATGCTCTACACGTGGCGGATGCTCGAACGCTTCAACGACGCAACGGTCAACGCACTGCTTGCGCGTTACCGCGAGCCGGGCAGGCCCGTGATCGAGATCGACAACGGCTGGTATCAGGTCGACATCCTCGGCGGAGAAGTCCCGCGCAACGGCTGGTTCGAGCCTGCGTTCGAATTCGTGCTGAAGAAAACCGACGCACCGGGCGATGCATCGCAGGTGGACATCAACTACCGTTTTTCGATCGACGGCAGCCTGGATCCGGCGGAATGAATCCGGCAGCAACGCGTGACGACTCCATGGCTTCTTGATGCGTACACAGTCCGCCCCGTTTCGATGGATCCCCGGCAGCGGGTGTTCCCCTTCCGCGTTGGCCAGACTGCGATCGGCATTTCCGCGCCCGGACAAGCCGATGGGCGAAGCGTGGTTCATGGGAGAGTCGCGACGGCTATTCGCCGAGTTGCAAGGCGATCCGCAATCGATCGACATCGCAGAGCTCGACACCCCGCTCGAAGAAATCGTCGTCGGCACGATGTCGTTCGGCCCAAGCGACGAATGGCAGCGGTGGTACCACTACTTGCTGGCGCACCTGACCGCGCGCAGCCACGATGGGCAGCACCACGCATTGCTGGAGTGGTTGATCACCGGGTTCGTTTCGCAGCACCCCGATCGCATCTCGCCCGAACCGTACCCGGGGTTCCGCAGCGATGTGCTCGACACGCTCGGGCAATGCCTGATGGAGGCCCGATGCTGGCCATCGGGCGCACTCGATACGGCCGCGTGCTTCAATCACGCTCACGAACCCTCGTCCGGTAGCGGAGACTGGTTCCATGCGAGCGGACAATTTTCGTCGTCGATGTTCCTGTGCATCAAATACCTGGAAACGTCGGACATTCACGCGTGGCTGACCTCGGTGCTGGGCATCGACGATCCGCTCTGGCGCGCGCAGCTCATGCTCTGGTGTGTCGGTGCGAACGACCTGCTCTGCGGCCGTATCCGGCATCCGTCGGCATTCAGCCCCACCGGCTACCCGCGGATCGACTGGCAGGGATCCCGCTGCCTGACCGGCTCGCCCGGCCGCAACACCGCAACGTGTGACTTCATTCATCCCGCGCAGCGCGAAGCAGTCGTCGACACGTTGCAATCGTTCATGACCGAGGCCACGTTTCTCGCGTGGCTTCAGTCGCTTGGCCAGTACGAGCGCGTCGAAAGCGAACTGGGCGACCTGCCGTATCGGTTCTATTCTCTTTACGGCGCCGACCAGCGACCCTGATGAAAATCGACATCCGCCCTGCCACGCCCGCCGATGCCCCGGCCATCGCCGCGATCCACGTCGCGTCGTGGCAGGCCACCTATCCGGGTATCATGCCGGCCCCGTTCCTCGCCGGCCTGTCGGTCGAGAAGCGCACCGCTTCGTGGCGTCACGCGCTCGACGCAGGACGGCCGCATGTCGCACTCGCGTTCTCGGAAAGCGGGCCGACAGGCTGGATCGCCTACGGCCCGACGCGCGACACCGACAAGGACCGCACCTGGGGCGAAATCGAAGCGATCTATCTGCATCCGGCGCATTGCGGGCAAGGCGTCGGCGCGGCACTGGTCGACCATGCCTGCCGTGCGCTGCATGACGCGGGCCATGCGTGGGCGTCGCTCTGGGTGCTCGTCAAGAACCGCCGCGCACGGGCGTTCTATGAACGCGAAGGTTTCGTCGCCGAAGACGACATCAAGACGTTCGAGATCGACGGTGCGCCCATCGACGAAGTGCGCTACTGGCGCGCATTGCCGAAATGATCGTCATGACGGCATCGCCCCTGCCGCCGCCAAACGCGCCTGCATCAACTGCAACAACTCGCGGATCTTCGCGTTGACGGAATTGCGGCTCGAATAGGCGGCCAGCAGTTCGAGCGGCGCCGGCGCCATCTCCAGCGGCACGCGCACCAGCCGCCCGGCGGCCAGCTCGGCCGCGCACCCGCGTTCGACGAGAATCGCGAAGCCGATCCCGTTCACCGCCGCCAGCCCCGCCATCTCGCCGCTGTTGACGCGATACCGGCTCGCGACCGGAATCTTGTGAACCCGCCCGTCGCCGTCGGCGAATTGCCACGGCTGCCCTTTCAGCGTGCTCAACGTCGTGATGCACGGCAGTTGCCTGAGCTGCTCCGTCCGGGTCGGCATGCCCGTGCGTTCGATCAGCGACGGCGCGGCCACGACGACGCTCGACAAGCTCGCGAGCGGCCTGACGACGAACGTGCTGTCGTCGAGCTTGCCGCGATTGACGATGATCGACAGGTCGAACTCGTCGCGCAGCGTCGATACGCCGGCGAGGCTCGTATCGCAATCGATTTCGACACGCGGATGCCGGCTGGCGAATTCCGCGACGATCGGCCCGAGCATGCGCGGCCCGATTTCACCGGGCACGCAGAGCTTCAGCAGGCCGCGCAGCTCCGTCTGCTGCGAGGTCAGTTCGAACTCGGCGAGCGTCAGCGCGTCGAGCATCGGCTTCGCGCGCTCGTGCAGCAGGCGCCCGGCTTCCGTCATGCGCAGGTGCCGCGTGCTGCGCTCCAGCAGACGCACGCCGAGCCGCGACTCCAGTTGCGCCACATGGCGGCTCACGTTGGAACCGGGTATCGACAGCACGCGCGCGGCACCGGCGAAGCTGCCTTCGTCGACGACCGACACGAACACGCGCACCGCGTTCAGATCCAGCTTGCTGCGCATCATTATCCCGTTTCAGGTATCAAAGCTCGCCGTTTTTCACGGCTTATCCCGTTCGAGACCGTAATTTACGATGCGGATCCAGTCAAGGCGTGGCCGCCGACGCACGAACCCGCGCCGACGCGAGCGCACGCACGAATCTACGGGAGCATCAACATGGATATCGCCATTCTCGGCGCCGGCGTGGCCGGCATGAGCACCGCGCTTGCGCTTGCCGGTCAGGGGCACCGGATACGGCTCTACGAACGCAGGCCGTCCGAGACGACGATGGGCGCGGGCGTCGTGCTCTGGCCGAATGCCGGCTTCGTGCTCGAGCAACTCGGCCTCCTGCCCGACATCGTCAAGGTCAGCGGCCACCTGCGCGCGATGGGGTGCATGGGCCGCGACGGCACCCCGTTCAAGCGCGTCGACATCGGCGCGCTCGACCGCCGCATGGGTTTCCCGACCCGCTCGATCCTGCGGCGCGACCTGCAAGCCGTGCTGGCTCGACACGTCGCCGCGCACGACATCGAAATCTGCTTCGGCCACTGCGCGACGGCGATCGACACCGGTACCGACGGTCGCGCGGTCGTTCGCTTCGACAACGGCGCGACGATCGCCCCCGACCTCGTGATCGGCGCGGACGGCCGCATGAACTCCATCGCGCGACGCCATGTGGTCGGCAACGCCACACCCGTCTACCAGGGCTTCGTCAACTGGATCGGCGTCGCGCAGAGCGATGTGCCGCTCGTCGACGACGTATCGATATTCGACTACTGGGGCCAGCGCGAACGATTCGGCATCGTCGCGCTGGACCCGCACCGCATGTACTGGGCGGCGGCCCGGGCCGAGGCCGACATCGACGATAGCGACCACGACGACGCGGCGCCGGACGATCCGGGCCCGCTGCTGGAACGGCTCTTCGACGGCTGGCCGGCGCCCATTGCGGACGTGATGCGCGCGACGCCACCGGGCACGATCGCGAAGATCCGCGTGCACGATCTCGACCCGGTGGACGTGTGGCACCGCGGCAATGTGCTGTTGATCGGCGATGCCGCGCACGCGCCGCTCCCCACCTCCGGACAGGGCGCATGCCAGGCGCTCGAGGACGCGTGGCATCTCGCGCGCTGCCTCGACGAATACGGGAACGGCAACGTCCGCGACCTCGACGCTGCGCTCACGGCTTTCACGCTGCGACGCAGCCCGAAAACCGCGGCAATCACGTTGCGCGCACGCGACTTCGCTCAGCGGTTGTTCGGCAACGACACGCACGAAGCCGCCCGGCAGGCCGATCCGGTCGCCGAAATCGAAGCGCTCGCGAGCGCGTGGGGAGCGGGCCTGCCGATGACGCCCGCGCGGGACCGATAAGAACCGGAGGCGTCACTCGACGGCGCGATCAGTTCGCGTCGTCGTCGCACACGGAATCCGGTACCGGCTTGTGAGGATGATGGATCGGGTCCTGCATCGCATCGAAACGTACCCGATATTCCGGCGCCAGATCGGCAACGCGATATCCGTGTTGCAACAACACCTGCACGAGTACCGGTGTACCGACATACACTGCCCGCTCGAGCGGTGCGATACGATTCTGCGCCGCCGCGCCATCCATCGGTATCTTCGCGGATGCGACGAGCCACGCTTCCGCGCCCTTGCGAGCGATTTCCGGCCGATTCGCGTCGGTCCACTCCGCGAACCAAGCCCAGACCTCGTCCACATCTTCCGCGGCATGGAGCGTGACGCCTGCATTGGCCAGCCAGTCGACCGATGCGATTGCCGCGCCCGCGGCCGCGCTCGCATACAGGCTCTCGAAGCGGCTGTCGCCTTGCAGATGCTGCGGATCGACACCCAGCGCAACGAGCTGGTTCATCAGTGCGATCGACCCGCTCATGACAGCGCCTTGCAGCGCGGCGCTCCGCTCGTCGGGGCCCCACAACGGCAGGAACTGGGCCGTGATCGCCGGCACGTTTCGAAAACCGACGCGCAGCGCGATGTCGGGCGGCATCACATAAGCCACCCCGTCCTTGCAGAACGTCTGCAGTTCGCTCCCGCCCAGGCGTACCTCGCTCGCATGCCTGACGCCTTCGAGCGTGACCGCGAGGCTGCGCGGCGCCGTCTTGCGGACCGCCTCGCTCACCCATGTCGCGCGATCGCAATCGTCCGCACAGTCGGCAAACGCCTGCCGAAACGCGACTGCATCGTCGGTGCGCAATGCGGCCGTCATGCGGGCATTGTCGTCATTGATCTGCTGACCGCGGGCCGCCTCCCGAGGGTCCGGGTGATGGCGTTGGTAATCGTCGATCTTGAACGTGGCAATCAGCGCTATGGCCAGAACCAACAGCAGCACCTGTAGCCAGAACGCCCACGCAAATCGCGGGGCACGCCATGGCTTGCGACTCACTGCGTAGGCCAGCAGCACGACGGCGACCACGGCATACAGCGCGATGCCGACCTCGCTGAGGAAGATCAGCGCACCCATGAACACGATGACCGACAGGTCGCGATCGATCCGCGACACGCAGATCACGGCGGCTGCCAGCAGCCCCCAGAGCGGAAATCCGGACACCCACAGCAACACGGCCGGGAGACGCGGCGTGCCGGCCGGTGGCCCGGCACGCTCGCTCACGACTTCATCGACGCGCGTGGATAGCGGTTCGGTATCTCGGTGATCGGTCGTCACGGGGCCCTCTCTTTTTGATTATCGAGCGAAGCCGGGATCCGAATCTGCCCATCCGCTGCGCGTCGGGGCAGCCGGTCGCCCGCGGCGGAACCGGAACCGGCCGCCGTGTACGCCGCAGCTTATCAAACACGCAACCGCGCAGGAACCGCCGCCCCGTTACCGATCACAAAAACCACCGATATTCCCGCGCACCAATCTCATTGCGGAAATCCAGCTCCTCCTGCCGCTTGTTCTCGCAATACACCATCACGAACTCGCTGCCGAGCCCTTCGCGCACGGCCGCATGATCCTGCATCGCCGCGACGGCCGACAGCATCTCCTTCGGGAAATCGATCCCGCTGCCGCGATCCTCGTTGAGCGGCGCGATCGGCTCGATCCTCGCATCGAGCCCGTGCTCCATCCCGGTGAGAATCGCCGCGAGCACCAGATACGGGTTCGCGTCCGCACTCGCGAGCCGGTGCTCGATCCGCAAGTTGCGCGCATCCGACTCGGGAATCCGGATGCACGCATCGCGATCCTCGAAGCCCCAGCTCGCGCGGCTCGCCGCGTTCACCATCGAACCGTAACGCCGGAACGCGTTGTGATTCGGCGCGAACACGGGCATGCAATGCGGCAGCAGCGCGAGGCATCCGGCCACCGCGTGCCGCAGCGGCCGCTGCCCGTCCGCCGCAAGCAGGTTGCGCCCTGCATCGTCGTAGAGGCTCACGTGCACGTGCATCCCGCTGCCCGGCGCATGCAGGTACGGCTTGCCCATGAAGCTCGCGCGATAGCCATGCTGCAATGCAACGCCGCGCGTGCTGCGGCAGAACATCGCCGACCAGTCGGCCGCGCGCAGCCCGTCGTCGCAATGGCCGAAGTTGATCTCGAACTGGCCCGGCCCGAGCTCGGCGGTGATCACGGTCGCGTCGACCCCTTGCTTGCAGGCGACGTCGACCATCTCGTGCAGCACGTCGGAGAAGCGCGACAGCCGCTCGATATGCATGTTCGGCTGATCGTCGCGATCGTCGGACAGGCGGTCGCGCGGATACTTCGGCATCCCCTCCTCGAGCTGCGCGTCGAACAGGTAGAACTCGAGCTCGAACGCGACGACCGGCCGGATGCCGCGCCGCGCGAGCCGCTTCAGCACGCGCGCGAGCACCTCGCGCGGCTCGAACTCGACCGGCGCGTCGGTGCCGTCCGTCGTGATCAGCATCTGCCCGAGCGGCTGCCTCTCCCAGGTCACCGGCTTCAGCGTGCCGGGGATCAGCCGGCGCACGGCATCCGGGTCGCCGTCGTTGAAACAGTAGTCGCCGATCTTGTAGAGCCCGCCCTGCGTGCCGAGCAGGATGCAGTTCTGCGGCAGCTTCAGCAGCGAGCCGGCCGCCACCTTTTCGAGCGCATCGATCGGGTAGCGCTTGCCGTAGAAATGTCCGGGCAGGTCGAGGCAGATCAGGTCGACATAACGGATCTCGGGGTACGCCTGCCGGAATGCGCGGACTTCATCGACCAGCGCGGGAACGACGTCAGCCATGTCTCATCCTTTCCATGTCTTGTATGGCGGTGCCGCAGCGCGGCGAACCGGATTCACGCGGCACGCCGGACCACGCGCGCCGCATTTAAATCAGTACTGCAAACAGGCTGCGTGGCGCGGCGGCCTGCATCACCGCCCGCCCCGCCGACAACTCAGGTGAATACCCAGATCACGCGCGTCGGCGCGTCGGTCAGGTTGGCATAGCGAAAACGCTTGTGCGCGGGAAGCTGGAACGCGTCGTTCGGGCCGAGCGTGATGGGTATATCGTCGCCGTCGATCCAGATCGTCAGTTCGCCTTCGAGCACGAAACCGCCCTGCTCGTCGCTATCGTCGACGGGCCGCTCGCCGCTGCTCGCGCCCGGCGCGAGATGGCTTTCGAGAATCGAGAAGCGCGAACGCATGTTCGGCGACACGAGGATGTCGGTAATGCCGGCCGCGTAATACACGGTGCGACGCTCGTCGGGCCGCGTGACCCACGGCACGCTGCGCGGCTTGCTCAGGCTGTAGAAATAGGTGGTCGGCACGCCGAGCGCTTCGCCGATCGCGGTGAGATCCGCCACCGTCGGGCGCGACAGCCCGCGCTCGACCTGCGACAGAAAGCCGACCGAGCGGCCGATCCGTTCCGCGAGATCGTTGAGCGTGACCTTGCGATGCTTGCGCAGGTCGCGGATCAGGATGGCCAGGCTTTCTATCTCTTCCTGTTCGTTCATGTTGGGTTCCGGTGCAGTCAGACGGTATCGCGCAGACGGTACCAGGCCTTGCCGATCGCTTCCAGCGGCGCGGCGAGCCGGTCGCCGCCGGGGAAGCGCGGGTTGCGGATGCGCTGGTACTGCGCGAGCAGGCGTTCGTCGCCGAGCACGGCGTCGGCCACCGCGCGTGCGCCGGCGAGCGTCGGCAGCACGCCGTGCCCGGAGAACCCCTGCAGCCAGAAACGCTGCCCGTGGCGGCCGATGTCCGGCGTGCGGCGCATGCTGATGTCGATATGGCCGCCCCACGCGTACTCGAGCGGCACGCCGGCCAGTTGCGGAAACACGCGTTCGAGGTGCGGGCGCGTCGCCGCCGCGATATCGGCCGGGATGCCGCCGAGATACGTGCAGCCGCCGCCGAACAGCAGCCGGTGGTCGGGGCTCAGGCGGAAATAGTCGGGCACGAACTGGTTGTCGATCACGCAACTGTTCTGCGGCAGCAGCGCACGGGCGACGTCGGGCGCGAGCGGCGCGGTCGCGACCTGGTACGTGCCGACCGGCAGCAGCCGGCGCGCGAGATCTGGATCGAGCCGGTCGACATACGCGTTGCAGGCCAGCACGAGCACGTCCGCGCGCACTTCGCCGCGCGCCGTGCGGGCAATGTGACCGCCGGCCGTCTCGCGGCAGTCGAGCACGCGGCTCTGCTCGAAGATGCGGCCGCCCGCGCGCTCGATCGTCTGCGCGAGGCCGAGCGCGAGCTTCAGCGGATTCAGGTGGCCGGCCTCCGGATCGTGCAGCGCCGCGAGATAGCGCGTGCCGCCGATCCATTCGGGCATCTCGTCACGGCCGATCACGCGCAGGCGATCGTAGCCCCAGCGCTCGGCCGCCTCGTCGCGGGCCTGTTCGAGCATCGCGATGCGCCGCGGCCGCACCGCCGCCCACAGGCTGCCGGGCCGGTAGTCGATGTCAAAACCGTGCCGAACGGGCAGTTCGCGCACCTCGGCCGCGGCCCAGCGCATGCTGTCCCACAGCAGGCGCGCGCCGTCGCGGCCGAGCGAATCCTCGAGCGGCTGCATGTCGCACGACCAGCCGAGCAGCGCCTGCCCGCCGTTGCGGCCCGATGCGGCCCACGCAACGCGGCTCGCTTCGAGCACGACGACGCGCTTGCCGGCAAGCGCCAGGCGCAACGCCGTATGCAGCCCGCTGAAACCCGCGCCGACGACGAGCACGTCGGCGTCGATGCGTTCGTCCAGTTCCGGACGATGCGGGATCGGCGCCGGATAGGTGCCGGCGTAGTAGCTTGCGACGTGACGGTCGGACTGCGCGAACATGCGGACTCCCGTGAAATTTTCGCCGAGAAATTTCATGAAAAATTAGCACGGCAATTTCACGGAAGCAAGCGAGCAAAAAAAAGGCGCATCGGTCTGACGAATCAACGCAGCGCCGTTAGTCTGGTTAGCTGAAGATTCGCTGCCCGGGCAGACTCAGCCAGCGCCGAAATCGACGTTCGTGAAAGCCGCGAAGATCGATGGCGTCCAGGTCTGGCGGGTTCGTGCTTCCATCCTCGATCGCCGTTGTCGGACGGGTCGGCCGGCCTGCCGCCAGCCGCACGCACCTGCGTTGCCCATGGTGCAGAAACCGGAAACATCGGCTCGACATGCGCGCTCGCCCGCGGCATGAGGCGCGCCGGATCGGCCGATACCCGAAACGCCTGGCGCGGGAACCGCACCGGCCCGGTGAAGGTTCCTCCCGTCCACTCGGACGAAATTTTTACCCTTGTAAAAATTTTGGACTGAGAGAATGACCCGCTGAAACAGCGCGCCACCCATCCAAGCACGGCCCCCGTAACCCCTTTCAGACCCAACCCAATCGCTGACGGGAGACAAGATGCCTACGAACCGGGATGCAAGCCCGATGGACGAATCGGATCACGGAGAATTCTCGCTGAGCGAAGTCCCGCTCGAGAAACGCACCGGATTCCTGTCCATCACGATGGTGTTGTTGAGTTTCACGTTCTTCACGGGAACGATGTTTGCCGGCGGCAAGATCGGTGTCGCCTTCGACGTCGTCAGCATGATCCAGATTGCCGTCATCGGAAACCTGTTGCTCGCCGCCTATGCGGCATCGCTTGCGCTGATTGCCGCCCGCAGCGGCCTGAATGCGGTCCTGATGGGGCGATTCTGCTTCGGGGAAGTCGGCAGCAAGCTGTCCGATTTCCTGCTCGGCTTCGCCGAACTCGGCTGGTACGCATGGGGAACCGCGACGGTGGCGATCGTCTTGGTCAAGCTGCTGGGTTGGCCGGCCTCCGTGACCACGCCGTTGATGATCCTCTTCGGCTTCGGATTTTCCATCACGGCCATCATCGGCTATCGCGGCATGGATGTGCTGTCGCGCGTCTCCGTGCCGTTGATGTTCGTGCTCCTGATGACGTCGATGTGGATCGCCACCCGCGATATCGGCGGGTGGGCCGGCCTCACGCGTATCGCGCCGTCTCATCCGATGCCGTTCTCGGCCGCCGTGACCATGGTCATCGGCACCTTCGCCAGCGGCGCGACCCAGGCAACCAACTGGACCCGCCTCGCACGCAGCGCGCGCAGCGCCGTCTCGGCCAGCATGATCGGATTCTTCGCGGGCAACGGCCTGATGATCATCGCGGGCGCATACTGCGCGATCGTCTATCAGCAAGCCGACATCGTCGAGGTGATGATGCTGCAGGGCCTGTCGATCGCGGCGGTCGTGATGCTGTGCCTCAATCTCTGGACCATCCAGGGGCCGACGATGTACAACGTGGCGGCCGCCGGATGCCATCTGCTGCGCACCGAACGGCGCCGCACGCTCGTACTCGTGGGCGCGGCGATCGGTATCGTGCTCGCGGTCGGCGGGATGTACGAGTTGCTGATTCCGTTCCTGGTGCTGCTCGGCTCGATCATTCCGCCGGTCGGCGGCGTGATCATGGCGGACTACTGGTACCGCCATCGCGGGCAATACCCGTCGCTTGCCACCGCCCGCCTTCCGCGCTTCAACCTGGTCGGCCTGGCCGCGTATGCAATCGGCGCCGGACTCGCCTATACCTCGCCGTGGATCGCGCCGATCGTCGGCATCGCGGCGTCCGCCGCCGCCTACGTCGTGCTGCTGCAGATTGCCCGCGCGTTCGCGCGCGAGCCGTCCGTTCAGGGTGAATGATTCCGCTGCGCGCCCTCCCGCTTCCCCGAACTACAGGAATACTCATGAAAATCATCAACGCCAGATTGCGCGGCCGTAGCGGCCTCTTCACGATCGACATCGATGCGGGCACGATTCGCGGCATCGACCTCCAGCCGTCGCCGCTGACGTCACACGGGGACGACGTCATCGATGCGGGCAGCAATCTCGTCATCCCGCCGCTGGTCGAGCCGCATATCCACCTGGATGCGACACTGACCGCGGGCGAACCCGAGTGGAACATGAGCGGCACGCTGTTCGAAGGTATCGAGCGGTGGGGCCAGCGCAAGGCCACCATTACCCATGAGGATACGAAAGCCCGCGCCCACACCACGATCGGGATGTTGCGCGACAACGGCATCCAGCACGTGCGCACGCACGTGGACGTCACCGATCACACGCTTGCCGCGTTGCAGGCGATGCTCGAGGTCAGGGACGAAGCGCGCGATCTCATCGATCTGCAGATCGTCGCGTTCCCTCAGGAAGGCATCGAGTCGTTCGAGAACGGACGTGCGCTGATGGAGCGCGCGATCGACATGGGGGCCGACGTCGTCGGCGGCATTCCGCATTTCGAGAACACGCGCGACCAGGGCGTGAGCTCCATCAAGTTCCTGATGGAGCTCGCGGCGCGCAAGGACTGCCTGGTCGACGTCCATTGCGACGAAACCGACGATCCGCAATCGCGCTTCCTGGAAGTGCTTGCCGAGGAAGCGCGGGTTCGCGGGATGGGCACGCGCGTCACCGCCAGCCACACGACCGCGATGGGTTCCTACGACAACGCCTACTGCTCGAAGCTGTTCCGGTTGCTGAAGCGGTCGGAAATCCATTTTGTTTCGTGTCCGACCGAAAGCATCCACCTGCAGGGGCGGTTCGACACCTTCCCGAAACGACGCGGCATTACGCGTGTCGCGGAACTCGATCGCGCCGGCATCAACGTGTGCTTCGGACAGGATTCGATCAAGGATCCGTGGTATCCCATCGGCAACGGCAACATCCTGCGCATCCTCGACGTCGGCCTGCACGTGTGCCACATGCTCGGCTACGAAGACCTGCAGCGATGCCTCGACTTCGTGACGGAGCACAGCGCCGATGCGATGTCCCTGGGCGATCGCTATGGCATCGCGGTCGGGCGGCCGGCCAATCTGCTGATCCTCGACGCGGATTGCGACTATGAAGTGGTTCGCACACAGGCCAAGGTGCGCCTGTCGCTCCGTGCCGGGAAGGTCATCATGCAGCGCGCGCCCGAACGCATCACCTATCCTGAAGCTGGCACGCGTTGAGCGGGCGATGACGCTGGACCGACATGCTGGAGGGAACATCGTGAGGCACCCGTCCGAGCCGACTGCAGGAACGCCCGGCCGGCCTCACGGCCGGCGCGAAGCGCTGCGCGACACGCTCGAGGCGACCATTCTCGCCGCTGCCGAAGAATCGTTTGCCATCGACGGATTCGAGGGGAGTTCCGTTGCGACTATCGCAGCGGCCGCCGGCCTGTCGAAGCAGAACCTGATGTACTACTTCCCCACGAAGCTGGCGCTCTACCAACGCGTGCTGGACGACGTATTGCGGGACTGGCTCGGCAGGATGCGGGAGTTTGCGGCGCCCGATCGCGAGCCCGCGGAAGCCATGTCGGCCTATATCCGGGCCAAACTCGAATTCTCCAGAAATCGCCCGCATGGATCGCGGGTGTTTGCGCTGGAGATCATCGGCGGGGCCAGGACCTACGGAAAGGAAATCCGCAAACAACTGATTCCGGTGTTGCGCGACGACATCCGGGTGCTCGAACGCTGGATCGAGGAAGGCAAGGTCAGACAGGTCGATGCCGAGCACCTGTTCTTCCTGATCTGGGCAGCCACGCAGGCGTATGCGGACTTCGCCCCCCAGATGCTGCTGGTGCTCGGCAAGCGCGCGCTGGGAAACGAAGATTTCGATGCGGCTTACCGCACCATTTCGGATCTGGTGCTCAACGCGCTGATCACCGGCGACGGAAAGACGGATTGACCGCTTGACCGCCTCCGTCGCCATTCATGCACGGCATCCCGGCGCGGTCGACACGCGCCGGGGAACCGCCGGTCAGTCGTGCTTGTAGCGCTTCTTGTGCTTGTTGCCGTGGTGATGATCGTTGGAACGCGAGTTGTTGCTCGACAAGGGCGCGCATGCGCTCGACCCGCGCGGCAACTGGTTCAGCCGCGAGAACATCGAGGAACGCCTGTCGACGCGCGCGATGATGGACCAGTTGCGCAGCGCGGGCATCGACACGGGCGG
>NZ_JAAGPM010000145.1:0-19497 GCF_017104865.1 Burkholderia sp. Ac-20349 | reverse complement strand
GCTTCACCGCTTCACCGCTTCACCGCTTCACCGCTTCACCGCTTCACCGCTTCACCGCTTCACCGCTTCACCGCTTCACCGCTTCACCGCTTCACCGCTTCACCGCTTCACCGCTTCACCGCTTCACCGCTTCATTGAATCGCGGCATCACGTCAGGTTCATTCCCCCGTCGAGCATCACGATCTCGCCCGTCACGTAATCGGACGCGACGAGCATCGCGACCGTCTGCGCGATGTCGTCCGGCGTCGCCGCACGGCGCATCGGCGCGCGCTCGCGCCAGAGCTGCTGCGCATCCGTCCAGTCGGCCGTGAGCGGCGTATCGACGAGCCCCGGCGCGACCGCATTGACGCGAATCGCCGGCGCGAGCGTGCGCGCGAGCAGCCGCGTCGTGTGATTGAGCGCGGCCTTCGCCGCCGCATACGGAATCGACGCACCCTTCGGCCGCACGCCCGCATGCGAGCTGACGTTCACCACGCACCCGGCCCGCCCGTGCGACGCCGCCTCGCGCAGCGCGGCCTCCGCCTCGGCGACGAGCCGGAACGGTGCGATCACGTTGATCTCGTGCATCTCGCGCCACACGTCGGGGGTCGCCGCGGCGAGATCGTCATGCGGAATCACGCGGCTGACGCCCGCATTGTTGACGAGCACGTCGAGCCGCCCGTGCACGGCCAGTGCGTCGCGGATCAGCCGCGCGCGTTCGGCATCGTCGGCGAGATCGGCCTGCACGTAGGCCGCGCCAAGTTCGCGCGCCATCGCGCGCCCCACGTCGGCCGAGCTGCGCGAATGCAGGATCACCGCATAGCCGTCCGCCGCCAGGCGGCGCGCGATCGCCGCGCCGATCCCCGACGTCGATCCGGTGACGAGCGCGACCGGCCGATGCAGGCGCGACGCGCGCGGCTCGGCAACGGCTTCGGTTTCCGGTTCCGTTTCGGGAATCGGGGCAGACATCGGCGGGAGCGGCGCGTCCATATCGGGGAACCCTGTCAGTGGCGTTCCCGCATCATAATCGCGACGAACCCCGCTGACACGAACGGGGCGAGTCGTGAAGCGAGCGCAGGCAGGCCGGGTCAGGCCTGCTTCGGCAGATCGACATAATCCTCGAGCTCGCCCGCGACATAGAGCCGCTTGCCGACGCGCGGGTATTCGCAGACGTCGTGTTCGAGCCGCTGCCCGCCGACGAGCAGTTCCAGCGGCGTATCGCCGGTGTTCTGCACCGTGTGGGCTTCCCCGCCGCGCGGAAAGCCCAGAAAATCGCCGGGCCCGATTGCATCGGTGCGTTCGCCGATCGTGACCGCGCCCGTGCCGGACAGCACGTACACGAACTCTTCTTCGTACAGGTGACGGTGATACTCGGCCGATTCGTGACCGGGCATCAGCGTGAGCAGGTGAACACCGAATTGCGTCAGGCCGGTCAGGTCGCTGAGTTGTCGCTTGAGACGAACGGCATTGGGATTCAGCGAATGCACCGCGCGCGTCGGCTCCATCTTCGCGATATCGGCGGCCTTCAGCAGTTCACGGGGGGAATGGGTCGACATGGGGGTTCTCTCGTTGGCATCATGCTTCGATTGAGCGAGCCACCCAGGCCGGCACGGCGCGCGTGCCGGCCATTGTCCGATATTTTCCTGCGGGCAAGGGGCGCGGTTCGACGGAAAAACGACAGGCGGTCCATCCTCATCCGCACGCACCGCCCCGTTGCCCGCCCATCCCCTCTGCTTCGTGCGAACACGCGAGCGCAACTAGCGCGCAAATTTCTCCTGCGTCGCGCTGCCATAGACGGCGTAAAGCGAGCCCGCCAGCATCGCGAGAATCAGGCCGACGCTGATCGCGACGCGATAGACGCTGGTGATTTCGACGTAGTGCTGCAGATCCGGCATGCCGATCTGAAGATAGATCCACCCGACCAGCGGCACGAGCGCATAGACACTCGGCAGCGCCAGCACGCAGAGAATGGCGAACAGGCTCCACTCCTTGACGAGCGCGTGGCGTTCACGCATCACGCCCCACAGCAGCAGCACCGCGAAGAACAGTTCGAACGCCCCGTTCATCTGGAACGGCGTCCCGCCGGACGACGTGATCGCGGTCGGGCCGCCCAGCAATTGCCCCCAGTACAGCAACACGGCGCCGTTTGCGGCAGTCAGCACGCCGGTCGCCGTCGCGAGCCGCATCGTCCGCGCCGGCTGCGCCTTCCCGATGAACGCGGCGCGCAGCAGGAACGGCGCGAGCGCGCACACGCCGATCGCACTGACGGCATAGAGCCAGCGAGAACCGGGCGCCGCCCGCAGCACGCTGCCCTGGAACGCGGCCAGTCCGGCCGGAATCCAGTCCTTGCCGGCCCGGAATTGGTCGAGGCCGGGCGTCACCAGGTAGTGATCGACGACAGCGGCCAGCGCGGCGATGCTCAACACCGACAGCACCGCGACGCCCACGTTGGCGACGGACTCCGTCAACGCGACCGGGAACACCGGGCCGGCGCGGCCCGTGGCCGGGCGAGACTTCTGGAACCAGCGATTCATGCACAGCAGCAGGTAGCCGAAGAGCATGCATTGCGCGATCAGCACGGCGACCGCCGAGAAATTGGACGTGTTCTGGTTGACGTCCGGATAGACCATCGCGGCCCAGATCCAGTCGATGCGTGTGAACGGCGCCGTGAGCAGGAAGCCGTAGTTGATCGCCATATAGGCCTGATGCTGGGCGATCTCGCGGCGGATCAGGTGATGGATCGACATCCACAGCGAGGCCGTGACGCCCAGCGCGAGAAACCAGAGGCCGGTCGCGAACGTCAGCGTGTCGTACATCATCGCGACCGGCGTGCGCACCATGTAGGTCATCGCGCCGATCATCGCGATCTGCGACGACACCATGTAGATCACGCCGGCCGTGCGATGCCAGCGCGGATAGTTGCGGCGCAACGCCGGCCAGAACTGCAGCGCGCCCAGCAGCATGCACGTGCCGCCCATGATGTTGTGCAGCGACAGGATGACGATGTTCGCCTTCGGCATCTGTGCGTAATAGAGCACGGTGTCGTAGAAGCCGTTCTCGCCGAACATGAGCCGCGCCGACGTCAGCCTGGCCGCGATCCAGATGAACGGATCGTCGGTGCCGAACACCTGCCCCCAGCCGGGATCGCCGCCGGCGATCGACATCGCGCGGAGCTGTTCGCGCGCATGCAGGAGCGCGTCGCCCGATACCGCGCCGAAATTCGCCTGCCCGGTCGCGATGGCCGTCAGCGCGTAGAGGACGGTGACGACGGCAAACGCCACGAACACCACGATGGCCCACGTGCGCAAGCGGCCGCCCGGCGCGTCGCCGGCACGCGCCGCGATGGCGGACGCCTGTGCCGCCGGGTGCCCGATGTCATTCGATCCTGCCATCCCGTCTCTCCCTGATCGTGCGTCGTTATCGATGGATTCAAAGCCACGCCATGCCCTGCCGCACCGCGTCGTGCGCGTGCTCGGTCAGCGGGTCGCCGTGCGCGAGCGCCACGCGTTCGAACGGCCATTCCAGCAGCCGGTCGATGCATGCGCGGGCCACGCGCCGGTCGCGATAGACCACGCGCAGCAACGGATGCCAGCCGACCTGCCCGAGCACGCCGCCCAGGCGCAGGTAGTGCCGCGTCAGCCAATGCGGCGACGCGTGAAAGTTCTCGACGAGATCGCAGGCGATCAGCGTGCGGCTGGCCGGGTGATAGAACACCGTCTCGCCCAGCAGGCAGCCTTCGATCGTCAGCAGTTCGAAGTCGTTGCCCCATTCCGGATGCGGCACCTCCGTCAGCACCGCGTCGAAGCGCAGATCCTTGCGCTTGCGCTGCAGCGCGGCCGGGCCGTGCAGCAATGCGCGTGGATACGCGGCGACGGCGCCGGCCGCATAGAGGTGATGAAACAGGTTCGGGCAGACGATGTGGCCGACCTCGCCGAGCGCATCGATTGCCGCGCGCAACCCGGCATCCAGCGGCACCGGCGAATGCAGCAGCAGCCGGCCCGACGACAGCCGGACGACGGTCATGCGCGTACCGACATGCAGCCCCATGAAAGAATGAGGGACTGATGCAGTCCAGATATCCTTCGTCAACGCATCAAGGGCGGGCATCGCCAGAACCGACAATGTTTGAGTTGCAAACATTGTCGAACGTGACATTGAACACTGTCAAATGAGTAGAAACCCCGGGAATCAGAAAGCGGGCTACCACCACGGCAACCTGCGGCAGGCCGTGCTGGATCTGGCCTTTGCCGCGCTCGAGCACGCAAACGGGCGGGAGATGAGCGTGCGCCATCTGGCCACGCAGCTGGGCGTGTCGGATTCGGCCGTCTATCGCCACTTCGTCAACAAGGATGCGCTGCTGGTCGCGCTGGTGGTCGACGGCTTCCGGCGCCTGACGCAAGTGCAGATCGACGCGTTCGCCGCGGAAATTTCACGCGGCGCGTCGGTGCGCGACGCGTTTCGGGCCGGCGGGCTGGCCCACGTGAAGTTCGCGCACGCGCATGCCGAGTTGTTCCGGCTCATGTACGGCGGCTTTGCGGTCCAGCACCGGGACGATGCCGAACTCGTCCAGGCCCGGCGCGAGAACAGCGAGGTGACGACGCAAGCGATCCGGAGGATGGTCGGATCCACCCTCGACGAGCAGCAGATCCGCGCGTTCAGCGTCGGCGTGCGCAGCTTCGTGCATGGCTTCGCCATGCTGTGGATCGACGGTCACCTGGAAGGTGGCGAGGCGGAGATCGAGGCACTGGCGGAAGCCGCGTTCGAATTCTCGATGCACGCGTTTCCCGAGTCGGTGCGCTGACGATGCGGCGGATGCGGTGCTTGCGGGGAAACGCGGCGCGCGTGAGTGAATCCCGCGCACCGCCACCGCTCAGCGCACGTGCACGCCGCGCAGTTGCGTCAGCAAGGCCACGAGGCGATCGATGTGCGCGTCTTCGGTACGCCACGACGACACGCTGATCCGGAACGCCGGCCGCCCTTGCCACACCGTCGCGCCGAACCATACTTCGCCCGACGCCTGCGCGGCCTCGCGGATCGCCGCCGTTTCATCGTCGGTGCCGGCGCGCACGAGCACCTGGTTCAGCACGACGCGGTTCAGCACGTCGTAGCCGGCGGCACGCAGGCCGTCCGCGACCCGCGCCGCCTGCGCGCAATGCCGCTCGACCATCGTGGCCACGCCGGCACGGCCGAGCGAACGCAGCGCGGCCCACACGGGAATGCCGCGCGCCCGCCGCGAGAATTCGAGGTTCAGGTTCTTCTGCGCGTCCTGCGCGCCGCTCAGGTAGACGGCGTCGCTGTTCATCGCGGTCGCAAGCGCGGCCGCGTCGCGGCAGATCACCATCGCGCCGTCGTACGGCGTGTTGAGCCACTTGTGACCGTCGGTCGTCCAGCTGTCCGCGCCGTCGATGCCGTCCGTCAGCGCGCGCTTCGACGATGCGCGGGCCCACAGGCCGAACGCGCCGTCGACGTGCACCCACGCGCCGGCCGCCTTCGCAGGCGGAATCAGCGCCGCGAACGGATCGAACTCGCCGGTGTTCACTTCGCCGGCCTGCACGCAGAGGATCGTCATGTCGTCGAGCGGCGGCAATTGCGCCGGGTCGATGCGGCCGTGCGCGTCGACCGGCGCGACGATGACGCGCTTCATCCCGAAACCGAGCACGCGCAGCGCCTTCTTCACCGTGATGTGGGCAAGCTCGGAGATCACGACCTTCACTTCGGGCGCGCCGATCAGGCCGTCCTCATCGACGTCCCAGCCCTTGCGCGCGAGCAGCGCGCGCCGCGCGGCCACCAGCGCGACGAGCGTGCAGGCCGTCGCACTCGTGCCGAAGCCGACCGCGCTGTCTTCGGGCAACCCGAGCACGTCGACGACCCAGCGCGCGGCCTGGCGCTCGATCGTCGCCGCGACCGGCGAATTCGCGTACGACGACGCGCACTGGTCCCACGCCAGCATCAGCCGCTCGGCCGCCGCCGCGGCCGGCAACGCGGCGCCGATCACGAAGCCGAAGTAGTTCGGGCCGTTCGACGCGACGGTCGCGGGCGACCCGCGTTCGTCGAGCAGGCTCAGCACGTCGTCGGCCGGGCGGCCCGTGTCGGGCAGCGGCTCGTCGAACGCCGCCAGGCCGGCCAATGCGGCCGCGTCGGGAAACGCGCGCCGCTCGTTCGTCGCGGCCAGATACGCGTGCGCGCGCCGGTCGGCGTCGGTCAGCAATGCAAGTTCGTCCATGTCGGTTGCCTCGGTAAGCGTCAGAGTTGCGAGAGATCGTGGCCGAGCTGCTGCAGCGCGCCGTCGATCCGCTTGTAGTACGTGAACTTGCCGACGCGGGTCGCCTGCACGAGCCCGGCATCCGCGAGGATGCGCATGTGGCGCGTGGTCGTGGCCGGCGCGATGCCGAGCTTCTCGGTGATGTACGTGCAGCACACGCCGAGTTCGTCGACATCGCCGTGCGGCTGCGGCGGGAAATGCTTGCGCGGCTGCTTGAGCCAGCGCATCACGGCCAGGCGGCTTTCGTTGGCCAGTGCGCTGATGCGGGTGACGTCGTCCATGAGAATACGGAGCTCGATTAACGTTTCGAATATTAGCTAAATGACGAAACGTGATCAAGCGGGTCGGACGATGCGTTAAAGTGCCCGCTCTTCGCCGAACAACAAGATCATTCATTCCACCGGGGCCATTCATGATCGATCGAAAGCCGCAGCCTGCTCGCGTCGTCGCAGCGCTGACCGTCTCCCTGTTGCTGGGCGCATGTGCGACCACTTCGACTATCAAGCCGCGCCCCGTCGTCGGCCCGGCCTACCCGTTCATGCAGTTCGACGCGCAACGCGCGTTGCTGGCCGAAGCCGTCGCGTACACGGGCCCGGAGACCCGCTGGCGCTTCGTCGACAGCGCACGACATACGTCGACCGCCTTCCCGTCCGGGGCGGGGATCCAATACATGACGTTCCGCAGCGACAATCCCGACACGATCGTCATTTATGCGGGACAGAATGCAGTCGCACGATGCACCTCCGGCGTCGCCAAGGGCCAGGCGTGCCCGCGCCTGACCATCTTGCTCTCGACCGATGGCGGGCAGCACTTCCAGCGCCGCGAAATCGACCTGCCCGCGCTCGCTCACTCCATCTCCAACAACTCCGGCAGGCACGGTGGCACGCCGCCGTTTCCGGTACCGGCGATGGTCGTCGAGCGCGGCATCCTGTATGTCGCGGCGGGCGGGGATGCAAAGCCGCTCGTGCGCGTCAACGGGTGGCGCGGCGACATGACCGTCCTGTCGACGGGCGAAGCCGTCGAGCACACGACACCGCTCGGGCGCGCCTACACGTGGCCCGAAGGGATCGAGGTGCGGCGGCCCATCGACAAGATCGGCCCGCTGAAACGCGGGCCCGTCTATCTGTTCGCGGTCGCGCTGCCGGCCGCGACGCAAGCGCCGCCCGACGAACCGGCGACGGGCGATGCATCAGTCGCCGATGCGCCCGTCTGCGCCTATCGCCGGATGCGCAAGGCGTCGAGCTTGCTGCCGAACCTGACGGCCGTTCCGCTCGTCGGCAGCCGGCTCGAACAGGCGCCCGCGCTTCCCGATTTCGCGATGCCGGCCCCGATGCCATACAGCCAAAACGACCTGTACCAGGCGAGCATCAACGAAACCCGCCGCGGCGAGTTGCTCGACAAGTGGCGCACTGTCTATCCCGAGTGGGTCGCCGCCCAGCCGCCGGTCAAGAGGTTCACCCCTCGCGCGATGCTGGAGCTGAGCGCGGCCAAGATCGACTGCGGTCCCGACTACCCGTCGAAGTGGGACTGACGTCGATCCGCGTTCACGCCGCGAGCGCCTGCGCCAGCCTGTCGATCAGCGCGCGCACGCGCCGTGGCTGCACCGCGTTGCCCGGATAGACGATCTGCAAATCGACGTCGCCCGGCGAGAACGCGCGCAGGACTTCGACGAGCGCGCCGGACGCCAGATCCTGCTCGACGTCGACCAGCGACTTCAGTGCAACGCCGTGCCCGGCGACGCACCACGCGCGCACGAGCGCGCCGTCGTTGGCCACACGCCGGCCGCGCACCGTCACGCGCCGGGGTTCGCCGTCGATGCTGAACGGCCATTCGGCATACAGGTCCGGCCCGAAGCGCATCACGATGCAGTCGTGTGCGGCGAGATCGTCCGGATGCTGCGGCGTGCCGTGCGCAGCGAGATACGCGGGCGACGCGCACACCACGCGCCGCGCACGGCCGAGCGAGCGGCTGCGTAGCGAACTGTCGGCGAGCACCCCGCGGCGAATCGCGAAATCGAGCCCCTGCCCGACGACATCGACGTAACCGTCGCCGAGATGCAGGTCGACCATGACGCCCGGATGCTCGGCCAGGAACGCGTCGACGACCGGCACCACGCGCTCGCGGCCGAGATCGGCCGGCGCGCTCAGACGCACCGGCCCCGACAGGGTCTGCACGCCGAGCCGCACGCGGCTTTCCAGTTCGTCGGCCTCGGCCAGCAAGCGCCGCGCGCCGTCGACGAGCGTGCGGCCTTCGTCGGTCAGGCTGATCGCGCGCGTCGTGCGCGTGAGCAGCGCCGCGCCGTAGTGGCGCTCGAGCGCCGTCAGACGCTCGGACACGGTGGCCGGCGACAGCCCGACCTCACGGCCCGCCGCGGCCAGCCCGCCCTTCTCCACGATGCGCAGGAACAGCGCGAGATTGTCGAGCAGCATTATTCGCCTCTTCCGAACGATATTTTCGAAGTCTGCCCAATTATCCGAAATATCCGCAAGCGATACAGTGTGGCAACACCGGCTTCGCGGCCGCCACCCGGCACTTCGATCACCCAAAGGAAACCCGCCATGGAATACCGCACCCTCGGCCGCTCCGGCCTCAAGGTTCCCGTCCTGAGCTTCGGTGCCGGCACGTTCGGCGGCACCGGCCCGCTGTTCAGCGCATGGGGCAACACGGGCGTCGACGAAGCGCGCCGCCTGATCGACATCTGCCTCGAAGCGGGCGTGAACCTGTTCGACACGGCCGACGTGTATTCGGACGGCGAATCCGAGCGCGTGCTCGGCGCCGCGCTCAAGGGACGTCGCGACCAGGTGCTGATCTCGACGAAGACGGGCCTGCCGACCGGCAACGGCCCGAACGACGCGGGTACGTCGCGCGCGCGGCTGGTCCGCGCCGTCGACGCCGCACTGCGCCGCCTCGACACCGACTACATCGACCTGCTGCAACTCCACGCGTTCGATGCGGGCACGCCGGTCGAGGAAGTGATGTCGACGCTCGACGATCTCGTGCGCGCGGGCAAGCTGCGCTACATCGGCGTGTCGAACTTCGCCGGGTGGCAGATCATGAAGTCGCTGGCAGTGGCCGATCAGCATGGCTGGTCGCGTTACGTGGCGAACCAGGTCTACTACTCGCTCGTCGGTCGCGACTACGAGTGGGATCTGATGCCGCTCGGCGCCGACCAGGGGCTCGGCGCGCTCGTCTGGAGCCCGCTCGGCTGGGGCCGGCTCACCGGCAAGATCCGGCGCAATGCGCCGCTGCCCGAACGCAGCCGCCTGCATGAAACGGCCAGCTATGGGCCGCCGGTCGACGACGCGCGCCTGTACGACGTGGTCGACGCGCTCGACGCGCTCGCCGAGGAAACCGGCAAGACCGTGCCGCAGATCGCGCTGAACTGGCTGCTGCAACGCCCGACCGTGTCGTCGGTGATCATCGGCGCGCGCAACGAGGAGCAACTGCGGCAGAACCTCGGCGCGGTCGGCTGGGCGCTGACCGATGCGCAGGTCGCGAAGCTCGACGCGGCAAGCGCGGTGGAAGCGCCTTATCCGTACTTCCCGTATCGCCGCCAGCAGGCGTTCGCGCAACTCAATCCGCCGCTGCGCGGGTAACGGCGACGGCCTGCAAAACCTGCGGACGCGATCGTGCGGCCCTACGCCGGCACGCGCGCGTCGCCGAGCCGCACGACCTTGTCGTCCGGCCCGATGACCGAGCGCCGGTGCGTGATCGCGACGACCGCGCTCGCGCTCGACAGGACGACCACCGCGACGCCCGTCAGCAACGTCGGGCGATCGGCCTTCCAGTCGGCCCGCAGGCCCTCGGTGATCGGATGCGGCGCACGGGTCTCGTTCAATGACGCGATGAACCGGGCACGACGCAGCCCGGATGGCAGCGATGGGCGAAAAAAGCCCACCAGAGTAAAAGGAATGCCGTGGCGGCGTTCGGGCGGCGCGGCGGTGGCGGCGCGCGGCCGGTCGTGGCACCAGAAAGCGCCGGTGTCATGGGCCTACCCGCCGCGCGTCGAACTGCCTATCGTGGATGCCTCCGTCGTTTCCGGCCCGGCCGGCAACGCGTCCCCCCCTCCTCATCGAAAGGTTCGTGAACATGAACGCTGCAGAAGCCGGCCTGACCGTACGCACGGTCCGGGAAGACGACTACGACCAATGGCTGCCGCTTTGGGACGGCTATAACCGCTTCTACGGCCGCTTCGACGATACCGCGCTGCCGCTGGCCGTCACGCAGCGCACCTGGTCGCGCTTCTTCGACGGCTACGAACCCGTGCATGCGCTCGTCGCCGAGCGCGAAGGCCGGCTCGTCGGGCTCGTGCATTTCCTCTATCACCGCAGCACGACGCACATCGGGCCGACCTGCTACCTGCAGGACCTGTTCACGCTCGACAGCGAGCGCGGCAAGGGCGTCGGCCGCGCGCTGATCGAAGCCGTGTACGACGCCGCGCGCGCGCACCGCGCCGAACGCGTGTACTGGCAGACGCACGAGACGAATCACACGGCGATGCGGCTCTATGACACCGTCGCGGCAAAACCGGGCGCCGTGCTCTACCGGAAGGAGTTGTCGCGCTGAGTTGAACGGCGAGATGTGGACAAGCGCCACTGCCCGATCGCCCCGCCCGATTGAAGGCCATGGTCCCTCCCGGGAACGGCCTCTTCGACAAACTTGGTAGCCCCGGGGATACAAGATCATCCTTTCGGCCGATTGTTGTGTCCCCGGGGCTACCCATTCAACCCACCGGCCGCGCCTTGATCCACAAAAATAGCGGCACGCGCGCCCACTGCTTCAACTGGTCCGTATCCGCGTGATCGGGCGGCGGCTCGCGCAGCGACACGATCGCGAAGCCGGCCGCTTCCAGCGCTTCCATGTACGCCTGCAACGGCAACGACCAGCCCGCGAAGTGCATCGACAGCCCGTCGCGCGTTTCCACGCCATCGAAGTGCTCGCGCCCGAAATAGCTGCCCGTCAGCACGAACGGCGCATCGGGTTGCGGCCCCGCGAAGCTGCCGCGATCGCGGAACGGATGCACGAGCGAGATGAACAGCGTCCCGCCCGGCTTCAACACGCGACGCGCCTCGTTCAACGCGCGCTGCATGTCGTCCAGATCCATCAGCACGTTGTACGCCATCACCAGATCGAAGCTGGCCGTGTCGAACGGCAGCGACGCCGCGTCGGCCAGCTTGTAGCGATGCGCGGAATCCGCGTGACGCGCGGCGTCGAGCATCGCGGGCACCACGTCGGTCGCGGTCACGTCGTAGCCGAGCGCCTTCAGTTCGCGGCTCACGCGGCCTTCGCCGCAGCCGATCTCCAGTGCGCGGCCAGTGTCGCCGCCGATATACGCCGCAAGCCCCGCGCGGTATTTCCAGAATGCGTCGTGCCCCGGCTTGCCGGCCCAGTCGATCCATTGGTCGGCGACCTGTGTCCAGTGTTCGGTGATGGCTGTCGTGTCGGTCATGTGCGCTCCCGCCCGGTGTGCGTCGTTGGCTCAGGATGCGCATGGTAAGCCGAAGCGGCGGAACACGTCGGCGGGGCGCGCCGCGCAGCCGGTTTCCGTTTCCGGCTGCGACGTTCTACAGTGACATAAAACAATCTGCGTCGCCGCCGCTCGACGATGCGCACCCGATTCCGAGGAAATCCCATGCCGAGCATCCTGGCCTCGCCCGCCAATGTCCCTCCGAGCCCCGTCGCGGCGGAAACGCGCATGGTGCACGACGTCGCGACGCTGAAGCCGTCCGACTACCGTTCGGCGGACGGCGCATCGTGGGTCATCTCCACCCTCACGCCGGCCGCGGACAGCGGCATGAACGTGACCGGTACGACGTACTTCGATACCGCGAAAGGCCAGACCGTCGCGGTACCCGACGCGCGGCGCCGCTATGCGAATCGCGGCACGTGGCAGGTCGTCGCAAGTTCGAGCCCGTCCGTGCCCGCCACCGGCCGCTACGACTGGCTGACGCTCGCCTGGCTGCCGATCAACCGGCGGCCGCTGCCGCAAACGCCCGAGCACCTGTATTCACCGTTCATTCGCGGCGGCACGATCGTCTATCGCTGGAATCCGGCGGCGGAAGGCGGCGAGCAGTTCGGCAACGTGCGGATGATCTTTCCGGAATGGACGCAGCAGGTGGCCGATGCGTTGCGGTCCGCGCCTTCCGCGTCACCGGACGGCGCCAGCGCGTCGGCCGCGCCGTCGGCGCTCGACCGCATGAAAGCGGACACGAATCCGATGACCGCCGTGCTCGACTTCGGCGATGCACTACGCGACGAGCCGGTCGGGCGGATCGTCGCGCGGCTGCCGGGCCTGTTGCGGGTGAAGGATCTGCACGAACTGTCGGCGCTCGTGTTCCTGTGCCTGTCCGGGTCGCGCGACGAAGACCGGCCGCGCCTCGTCGAAACGATCAACGGCTCGATCGCCGCGACCGACGACAGCGCGCGCCTGCTCGCGATCGCGTACGGCGCATTCGCGGCCGGCCGGGCGCGGCCTTATCCGTTCCACGATTCGGAGCAGACAGCGCGCATCAACGACGTGTTCGGCGCGTTGAAGCGGCGGACAGCGGCGCTCAACGTGCCGGTCGCGGAAGGGTCGCCCTGGTACGAGTTCTTCACGGCGTATCGGCTCGGCGGCGCGGCGGCGACCAAGAGCCCGTAACGAGCCTTCCGGTTCATCGCATACCCGCACGAAACAACGTCCTCCTGACGATGCGGGCGGGCGCGAGCATCGAAGCCGCCGGATTCCCTCTGACGCATGCGAGTCACGAAGGGAACCCGCGTGCATCAGGCCGTGTCGAAACGCCGCTCGACCATTGACGGCTTCATCGTCATCGGCCGATGATCGTCGTGCCCCCGCCCGATCACGCCACCTCTTCCCTGTTCATGTTAAGCATTGGTCCCTTCTCGATCCGCGTCGTCGCGGTGGCCGTCGCCGCGCTGCTCGCGTGGCTCGTCGCCCGTTTCATCCAACGCCGCCCGCCGGACGGACATCACAAGACCGCGTCGAGCCTGATCCTCGATGCGTTGCTGTTCGGCCTGCTCGCCGCGCGCATCGGTTACGTCGCCCAGTGGTGGCATGAATACGCCGCCGCGCCGCGCTCGATCATCGCGCTCGGCGACGGCGGCTTCGACTGGCGCATCGGCCTCGCGGCGGGAATCGTGTTCGCGGGCTGGCGCCTGCGCCGCCTGCCCGCGCTGCGCCGCCCGGTGATGGCCGGCATGCTCGCCGGTGTTGCCGCCTGGGGCATCGCACAAGGCACGCTCGCCACGTTGCAGCACGGCGCGCCGCCGCTTGCCGCGTTGCAGCTCGAAGCGCTCGACGCCACGCCGGTGCCGGTGCAACGCTTCGCGGGCAAGCCCGTCGTCGTGAACCTGTGGGCCACGTGGTGCCCGCCGTGCCAGCGCGAAATGCCGATCCTCGCGCAAGCGCAGCAGGATCATCCGGGGATGACGGTGCTGATGGTCAACCAGGGCGAAGACGCGCAAACGGTGCGCGCGT
This sequence comes from Burkholderia sp. Ac-20349, assembly GCF_017104865.1. Taxonomy (NCBI): domain Bacteria; kingdom Pseudomonadati; phylum Pseudomonadota; class Betaproteobacteria; order Burkholderiales; family Burkholderiaceae; genus Burkholderia; species Burkholderia sp. Ac-20349. The sequence continues at coordinate 5,776 of NZ_JAAGPM010000145.1, read as the reverse complement.
TCCTCGAACAGAAAGGGCTGCGGTTCGATCACGTGCTGCTCGATCGCACGCTGCACGCGATGAAGGCCTACGGTTCGCGCGGGTTGCCGACGACGCTCTTCTTCGATGCCAAAGGCAACCTCGTCGAATCGCACATGGGCGAGATCACCGCCGCGCGGCTGAAGGATGCCGTGGCGGACCGCTTCGGCCAGTAACGCGCGTCTCGTCCAAAGAACCGCGGCAACCGCTTCGTCACGTCCGGGCTTCGACCGCGGCCAGCCGGGCCGGCAGATGTTCCAGCAGCGCATCGACGGCGGCCCGGACTTTCAGCGGAAGATGCAACGTGTAGGGCCACACCGCCTGGATCGGAAAGATCACACCCGGCCGATCGGGCAACAGCTCACGCAACACGCCGCTGCGCAACGCGTCGCGCACCAGCCAGTACGGCAGCCACGCGACACCGAGATCCGCGACGGCCGCATCCATCAGCGCGCTCAAATCGTCGGACAGCAAGCGAACGGCGGGCTGCAGCTCCACGGGCTGACCGTCGACGATCACGCGCCAGCGATGCACCTGGCCGAAACGCGTATAGGCCAGCGCCTTGTGCCGTTCGAGTTCGTCATAGGTCGCAGGCTCGCCGCAGCGGCTCAGGTACGCCGGCGATGCGCAGAACGCCATCCGATGCTCGCCCAGCGGACGCGCCACCAGCTCGCTGCTGTTCGGCAACGTGCCGACGCGCACCGCCAGATCGAAACGCTCTTCGACCAGGTCGACGGAACGATCGCTGAACGACAGGTCGAGATCGAGCTCGGGATGCGCCTTTGCCAGTTCGATCAGGATCGGCGCCACGCAAAGATGCCCGAAGAGCGTCGGCATCGACACGCGCAAGCGCCCCTTCATCTGCCATTTGCCGGTTTCCAGCAGCGCCTCGCCCGCCTGGATCTGCTCCATTGCGCGCAGGCAATGGTCGTAGAACAACGCCCCTTCGTCGGTCAGGCTCTGGCTGCGCGTCGTCCGCTGAAACAGCACGACGCCCAGCCGCTCCTCGAGGCGCGCGATGCTCTTGCCGACCGCCGAGCGCGTGATGTGCAGCTTGTCGGCGGCCTGCGCGAAGCTGCTCGCTTCCGCGGCGGCGACGAAGACGTCGATGCCCTTCAGGTTGTTTCGCATGCAATTGGGGATAAATACGCTACACAGTGCGTCGATCTTATCTCTTTTGGGGATAAAAGGTGGCTGATAGGATCGATTCCAGTCCTCACATTCGCAACGGAGCACCCCGGCATGGCACGGATCCTCGTCCTCAAATCCAGCATCAACGGCAGTCATTCGCAAACCGGCGCGCTGATCGACACGTTCCTGGCCGAGCGCCAGGCCAACGGCCATGCCGACGACGTGATCGTGCGCAATCTCGTCGACACCGACCTGCCGATGCTCGACAGCGAGCTGTTCCACGCGCTGCGCGGCGCGGCCAATCCGAGCGAGCGCGCGCAACGCGCGATCGTGCTGTCGGACGAGTTGATCGCCGAGCTCAAGGGCAGCGACCTGCTGCTGATCGGCGCGCCGATGTACAACCTCAACGTGCCGACCCAGTTGAAGAACTGGTTCGACCTCGTCGCGCGCGCACGCGTGACGTTCCGGTACACGGAGACTTACCCGGTGGGACTCGTCGAAGGCATCAGCGCGATCGTGTTCAGTTCGCGCGGCGGCGTGCACGTCGGCCAGGAAACGGATGCGGTCACGCCGTACCTGCGTGCCGTGCTCGGTTTGATGGGTATCTCCGATGTGGAATTCGTCTATGCGGAAGGGCTCGACATGAAGCCGCACGGCTTCGACGCGGGACTCGCGAACGCACGCCGGCAGATGGACGCGCTGCATGTGTGAGTCGGGGCCGTCGTGGCGGACAGCACGGTGGCGTCCCCGCACAAGTTTGGGTGTTGCCGGCACGACGCGAACGACATCGTCGTGTGACCTGCGGCCGGCGAATCGAAACATTCGACCGACACGCTTTCTGACATATCGGCCATGAAGCGACGATGCGTCCCGCCAGCGCAATCGCCGTGGAATCGTTGCGCAGCAAGCATCACGATATCGGGGTGACCGTCAGTGCCGACGAAGACACTCCAGACCCGCACCTGACAGTGGCCGATCTCGGCTAGAGTGGTTGCACGTTTTCGCGTGGAATGTCATTTCATTTCGATATGCAAAATATGTGAATGGATGACGATCGAATTCCGCTGCGTAAACGAGCGCGGCCCGCTGGTGTTAGAGCACCTGCGGGCCGCTAACCACAACCCACTCATCATGGGAGTCAGTCATGGCTGACGCGAATCATAACGCACCGGTTAGTTTTCACGATTGTTTCGTGCCCCCTCGAATGTCTCTTCAGACTCGCCGCATCGTCCCGCACCTCAGGCTCAGCGACATGGCACCGCCAGTCCTCCATCTGTGGATGAAACTGTCCGGCCGCTGGATCGAGGCAGCGGGCTTCGAACCCGAGCAGCGCTTGCAGATCGAGGTCACGCACAAGCGGCTGGTGATCACGCCGATCGATGAGGGGCACGGCGACGATGTCGGACAGGATGCCGATCGCGCGACAAGACAACCCAGGCCGCAGTTTTCGGTGATCACGGGAGGAGCGGAATGAACTACAACGACTCGCGCCAACGCGCCTACCCGTTGCCGGATGACTTCGGCCTCGACGATGCAGGCGCACTCTCGGCCAAGTCTGCGCTCGTACTGAAACTCAATGCGCTGATCGTCTCGCGCGGCCTGAGCGAAGACGAGGCTGCGGCGCTCTCGGAGATGGCCCGGCCGGTCGTCACGCCCGAGCAACGCGAAAGGCTTCGGAACGTTTCGCTGGAACTGCTGATGCAGACGCTCGCGTCGTTGGGTCAGCATGTGGAAATCGTGGTGCGGCCTGCGGGGCCGCCGCATTCGGCAGGCATCACGGTGTCGGTCTGACAGCCGGCGGAAAGGACGGAAGGGCGTCTGTGTGGCGGCCGGGCCCGGCCGCCACCGAATGCCCATCACAGGTGAGCCGGCGCAAAGTGCCGGCTCGCCGCGATCATCCTCGATACGTCGACAACGTCCTCATGAACGGCCCCGGGTTCCGACGATGCCCCGGAACTGACGGTCAGGGCTGCGAAAACACCATCACACGCCCTTGCACACGCTGGAGCTTGAGCCAGCCCATGTCGGCAGTGAAACGCAATTGCTGCAACGGGAAGTCGAACTGTGCCTCCCCGGCGGCGCTCACGACCGCCTTGGCGATCCAGCGGATCAGCGCCTTCCCTTCCTCGGTCGTCACGCTGCCATTCTGCACACCGTAAAAATAGCGATTCCCGGCATTGACCTCGTTCTGCAACTGCATCCAGTGCCCCGGCAATCCCTGCAGGGTTCTGAACAGGTCGGCGACCCGTTGCGTCGTGAGGCCGCGCGCCCACAGCGCGCCGTTCGCCGCCGGCCGCGCCAGGTTGTGGCGGTCCGCTGCCTGGGCCTGCTCCTTGATCTGTCCTCTCAGGGAATCATCCTTCGACATGCCACACTCCTCATGGTGATCAGCGCGGGAGAACAGCCTCGCGCGCCGCATGCACGATACGCCCATTACGAGAAGTCATCGCCTGTCAGCACTATCAGGCTTCAACATCGGGCGTCTGTCCCCATCACGCTTTCTTCGTCCCCTTCAACACGAACGCCGCCGCCGTACACGCAGCCATCGCGACACCCGCGATCAGGAACGTGTCACTGTACGCCATCAGCAGCGCCTCGCGCATCACGCGCTGGTTCACGAGCGCGAGCGCCAGCTCGTGCACGCCGCCGGTCGACGCACCCGGCAACGCATCGGCACGCGACCCGTGCACGCGCGACAACAGCCGCGCCAGCATCGCCATCCGTTCCTGAAAGGCTGCCGAAAACGGCGAAACGGCCTCGCCAATCCGCATCGCGTGCAGTTTCTGCCGCTCGACGACGATCTGGCTCGCCACCGCGATACCAATCGCGCCGCCGACGTTGCGCACCATGTTGAACACGCCGGACGCCGAACCGAGCTGCGCCTTCTCGATCCCGTCGACGGCCATCACCGACAGCGCGATCACGACGAGCGACTGCCCGATCCCGCGCACGACGAGCGACGGCACGATCACGTTCGACGCGGCGTCGGCAGTCAGGTGGATGTTCATCAGGCAGCCGGCCGCGACGAGCACGAAGCCGAGCACGATCGTCGCGCGCGGGCTCGTGCGGCGCATCAGCGGCGGCGTCAGGAACGACATCACGAACTGCACGATCCCGTACGGGATCATCGCGAGGCCGATGTCGCGCGCGCTGTAGCCGTGCAGCTCGGCGAAGTAGTTCGGCACGAGAAACACGACGCCGAACACCACCGCGCCGAACAGGAACTGCATCAGGCTCGCGATCCCGAAGTTGTAGCGGCCGAGCAACCGCAGGTTGATGAACGGCTCCTTGCGCCGCAGCTCGATCGCGACGAATGCGACGAGCCCCGCCACCGCGACGATCGACAGCTCGACGATCAGGTCGGACGCGAACCAGTCCTTGCGACCGCCCTCTTCCAGCACGATCTGCAGCGCACTCAGGCCGAGCGCCATCGTCGCGATCCCGAACCAGTCGGCCTGGCGCAGTTTCGACAACTGCACGGGCACCGGGCGGATCGCCCACGCGATTGCCACGATCAGCGCGATCGCGGGCGGAATCTGCAGATAGAAGATCCAGCGCCATGAATACATGTCGGTGAGCCAGCCGCCAAGCGATGGCCCGGCCGCCTGCGCGACGTTGTTCGCGACCGCGAACAGCGCCATGCCGAACGGATGCTTCGACGGCGGCAGCTCGGTGACGATCAGCTGGAACGACAGCGGAATCAGCACGCCGCCGAACGCGCCCTGCAGTGCGCGCGCGACGATCATCGACGAGATGGTCGGCGCGACCGAGCACGCGATCGAGAACGCCAGAAACCCCGTTGCGCCGACGAGCAGCACGCGGCGCGCGGAGAACACCTGCACGAGCCAGCCGGTGAGGGGAATCACGACGATCTCGGCGACGAGATAGGCGGTCGAGATCCACGAGCCTTCCTCGAAGCTCGCGCCCAGCGAACCGCGGATGTCGGGCAGCGACGCGTTCGTCACGTGCACGTTCATCCCCGCCATGAAGCAGCCGAACACGCCGCCGAGCACCGCGACCCACGCGCGCAGCGAGACGGTTTCGTCGTGCGTGGCCTGCGTAGCCTGCCCGGTTGCGGCCGTCACGATCCGGCTCCCGGTACGCCGCGCGTGTCGACACGCGCGATCACCGACATGCCGGGCCGCAGCACGAGGCCCGACGGCGGCGCATCGAGGCGGATCTTCACGGGCACGCGCTGCACGATCTTCGTGAAGTTACCGGTCGCGTTGTCGGGCGGCAGCAGCGCGAATTCGGCCCCCGAGCCCGGCGCGAGCCCGAGCACGCGGCCGTGCAGCGTGCGGCCCGCGTAGGTATCGACATCGATCTCGACCGGCTGCCCGTCATGCATCGCGCCAAGCTGCGTCTCCTTGAAGTTCGCGACGACGTACACATCGCGCAGCGGCACGACCGCGAGCAGCGGCATCCCGACCTCGACGTACTGTCCCGCGCGCACCGCCCGCTGGCCGATCGTGCCGTCGCGGGTCGCGCGGATCACCGTGTGTTCGAGGTCGAGTTGCGCCAGCGCGAGCTTCGCGCGGGACGCCGCGAGTCGCGCACGCGCCTGCTCGATCGCGGCCGTACTCTGCGCGCGGCGCCGGCGCAGCACCGTCTGCTGGTCGTCCTGCGC